>DUWJ01000130.1 GCA_012842765.1 Bacillota bacterium
GGCGATGGAGGACTCAGGCATCTTGGATTGCTGGAGATAGATGAAGGCAGGCACGTGGTGAGCGTGGACGGTGAAAGACTGGAGCTGAGCCCCAAGGAATTCGAGCTTCTGGTCTACTTTGCCGACAATGCCAACCTAGCCTTGTCGCGGGACCAGATACTCAGCTCTGTGTGGGACTACGACTATTTCGGGGATGCCAGGACAGTGGATACTCATGTGAAACGTCTTCGGGCCAAGCTGGGCCCTGCAGCAGGCTATATTGAGACTGTACGTGGCATAGGCTACAGATTTGAGGCGACTGAAGAATGAAGTCTATAAGAGCACGCTTATTCCTGGGAATCGTTGGCCTGGTCGTAGGCTACGTATTACTCTCCTGGTTGCTCAACTCGCAGTTGCTGGATGTGTACTATCACCGTATCAAGACCAATTCACTCGTAAGCGGCTACAAGCATGTGAAGCAGGCATACGATAGTGGCGACTTGGCCCAGTTGTTGCTGGATCTGGAGACAATGGAGCGCAAGGAGGGCCTGATGGTGGTTATAGTGGATTCCTCCTACACGCTCCAGTACGCGTCGAGGCCTGTCCAATCCGCCAGGCATGGCTCTGCGGGTCCGACGGGCCCTATGGATTCTGCACTACTCGATTCGCTCGATCAGCAAAGAATGCCGCCGCCAGGCCCTGGGCCTAATCCTGCTCCAAACCCGGACCCGTTCCCCGTAAATACGATCGAACGCGCGATAGCTGATCTAGAGGGTGAATACGAGGTCCTCAGTTTCACCCGCGACGACAGGCTTAAGCTGGACTTCATAAGCCTAATTGGAAGGCTGCCTGATGGGGGTTATGTATTCCTCAGCGCACCGATCTCGTCGATTGAGGAGAGTGCATCGGCAGCTAATAGGTTCTTTTTGGTAAGCGGAGCATTGATGATAGCAGTGGGGAGTATCGCTGCCTATTGGTACGCCGGACGGTTTACACAACCTATCCATGACATGAAAGTCATTGCTGAGCGCGTGGCAAAGCTCGATTTCAGCATGGAGTATGTCGGCAGCACCGATGATGAGATCGGCGCTCTCGGCGAGAGCATCAACATCATGTCGCGCCAGCTGGAGTACTCCATAAACGAACTGGTGCGCGCCAATGAACGCTTGCAGCAGGACATTGAGCGCGAACGTCAGATCGACGAAATGCGCAAGGAATTCATCGCAAATGTGTCGCACGAGCTGAAAACGCCCATTGCGTTGATTCAGGGATATTCTGAAGGACTAAAGCTCAATGTCAACGATGACGAAGAGAATAGGGATTTCTACTGCGATGTAATAACGGACGAAGCTGCCAGGATGAATCGTCTTGTAGGCCAGCTGCTTAAACTGGCCCAGATTGAATCGGGGAATATTGCACCTCAAAAAATCTGCTTCGACATCGTTGAGTTCATCAACCATATCGTCAGAAAGAACGGTTTGGCGTTGCAAGAACGAGGAGTTGACTTGGGGATAGAGGGCGAATCGTGTGTGGAGGTTGTGGCCGACATCGACATGATGGAGCAGGTGTTGGTCAATTACATTACCAACGGCATCGACCATTGCGACGGGGAGCGCAAGATGACCATCACAATAGAGGAGGTCGATGAGAAAGCGCGGATCAGTGTTTTCAATACGGGACAACACATACCTGAGGATTGCATGGATTCAATATGGACTAGTTTCTATAAGACTGACAAGGCGCGCACACGTGACCATGGCGGGACAGGGCTTGGGCTGAGCATAGTGAAAGCAGTGCAAAAGGTTCACGGCAATGATTGCGGATGTAAGAACGTTGCGGGCGGAGTAGTATTTTGGTTCGATGCCGACCTGTGTTGACTGTGGAGTACAGGTGTTGCGTCCATTATCACTCCGAACAGTTTCAAGGAGAAGCGAGATTTGAGCTACCAATGATGATGGCACTCACATAAAGCAATCATGACCGGGTACAGGATACGGGCGGATGAGAGTTGAATCGCGTGATGCCGAATCGGGGTGTGATCATATCTGCCAGCCGCTGCCGTAGCGTCCTCCCTGGCAATGGGATTTTGCGCTGGGCTTGTGCAGTAATACGGAAGCAGGCTCATTCCTTAATACTTCTTGAAGTGGCTTCATTGCGACGAGAAGAGGCCGATAGATAAGTTCACAAACAGGCCAGTTCCCTTCTTTCACTATAGAATCATCTGTCAAGATTGGCAACTCCTATCGAGTCTTTAGACCTTAATAGACCGCCGCCTCTGTCTAGCTTTTTATTTGAGGTCTGCATCCCTTGCTTACCCTGTAGGGCTTGGAATGGGATGCATTTTCTCAGTGAGGCGGCGAACAGGCTAACGGGTGGATCCGGTTTCGATTATCTGACTTGGCTTTCAAAGATCTGGGCCTTGTCAAGTCTCTTCGTGATGGCCATCAAGAGGGCGTAGTCGACGATGATGAGAGCTGCTCCGATGGCCAGCAGCACTTTTGCATCGAGCAGCATGATGCCGGTGAACTGCCCGATCATCAGGGCAATCACTGGCAGAACGAGAAAGCCGCTCATTTGATACCCAGCCTGAAACGTAGATACGCGCGCGCTGATGAAGACGTTTATGAGCACGGCGAGAAGCCCAATTGCCGGCATTACCAAAAGGATGAGGGGAGCCCAAGCGATGCTAGGGAAGAATAGTCTGCCAAATATGGGCCAGGCGAAGACGTTCGCGCATACCGCGAAAAGCACGAAGGAAGTGAGGGAAATGGCGATAGCGGGAATAAGTGATGCCAAAGCTTTTGCCGCAAATATGCTCCGCATGTCGACTGGAGACAGAAGAAGCCCTTCCAGGGTGCCTCTTTCCTTTTCACCCACGAAGCTGTCGACACTGATTGTGCTGGCGGCCATGAGCGGTATCATCAGGAAAAACGGGGCCATGAAATAGTTGAACATCATGTAGGCGATTCGCTGCTGATCGGTGATGAGTGAGTCGAATATCCCTTTGAGGGAGTCAAGCGACGACTGGGGCAGCTTTTCAAGCACGTCGAGCAGCTCCTGAAAATCACTGGAGGTGCTGGTGTCGGTCGCCCTTATGGCGAAGGATGCCCCAATAGGGAACAAGACAGCAAAGACGAGAGGGACTATTAGCATGGGCAGCCACACTTGAATGTTGGAAGTGATGCTCATGATATCTTTCCGGGCAATGGCCCGCACAGCGCGCCTATTCATCTTTCTCTCCCTCCAATAGCCTGAAATAGACTGATTCTAGGTCATGGCCCTTCAACTTAACCGAGTAGACGTCTGCGTCTTGCGAGAGTTGACGGATCAACTTAGGAACTTCATTCCTGCTTGAAACGGTAAATTGAATGTCGCCGACCGGCAGCGGTCTTGCTGGAATGCCCCGGTAGGCTTCTCCATCCAGAATGTAATCGGCATCTACTTCCACAATGGTGGGGCCGGGACATTTCTCCGCCAGCTCGGGCAGGGTTCCCTGGGCCACAGTGCGGCCCCGGTCGATGATCACGTAGCGTTGGCATACCGTTTCCAGCTGGTGCAGGACGTGGGAGCACAGGACTACCGTCACGCCTTTCTGGCTGTTCAGGCGCTCGATCTCATCGAGAACCATGGCGATCCCCGCCGGGTCCAGGCCTGATGTGGGTTCGTCCAGAAGGAGTATCGGCGGATTGGCGAGCAAGGCCTTGGCAAGCCCTAGACGTTTCTTCATCCCAGTGCTGTAGGCACCGGCCTTTTTGTCTTTGTGATCCGCGAGCCCGAATTCTTCCATCAGCTCATGCGGTCTTCGGGGATCGTCTATTCCATACAACTCCGCAAAGAATCGGAGGTTTTCGATCCCGGAGAGGTTGGAATAGAGCTCGGCAGTCTCGGTGAGGACGCCGATTTGGGAACGAACTTCATCCCCCTGGCTTTGGGGATCAAGACCTGCAACCCTGACTTGGCCTGAATCAGGCTTTACAACGCCGCACAGCATCCGGATTGTGGTGGTTTTGCCTGCGCCGTTAGGGCCGATGAGGCCCAGAATCTCTCCACGAGCCACGTTGAAACTGAGGGCGTCAACGGCGCGTTGCTCTCCATATCGTTTGGTTACGTCCTTGATCTGAATCATCATGCCACACCTTCACATTGATCTAGTAGCCGATTTCTGTATTCGATAGCTTGCGCTCGTTTCAAAGTGGGAGGAGATGCCTAAAAGAGTTACGCTACTTCTCCGCTTTGATTGATCCACAGTAAGGACAGATCTCCAATTCCCGGGGGATCGGCTTGCTGCATCCGGCGCATCGGACGTTGTTGCGCCTGGTAACCAGGATGTAGACGATTATGGAAGACGGGATGTTGATCAGCCCGAATAAACCCCACAGCCACGCATAGTCTTCACGGCGTAGGCGCGCGTCACGGAATATCCATGTAGCTTGCGCAATGAGCAGCGCGCCCAGAAAGATCCAGAGAATCGGATCGAGTTCATTCACGCCACATCACCTCTTCCCTCTCGCAACACGTGGAGAGGCAGGTAGAAAAGGGCTATGCCGAAGAATCCGATTGCCTGAAGGCCCAGGAACGCACCGGGCTTTGAGGCCAGAAGCGGAACCCACACGGAAGTGAGAATACCCGTGGCAGTCAGCGCGAACAGTGCCATATTCCGACGTTCCCGGGCAATTCGCATCTTGATTCCCCGTTCGATGGTCGCATCCAGCCTCGGCCAAGCGGGGGCGATGCCTTCAATTCCCAGGTCCGTCGCGGCGGGACGCTCAGCGCTCCCAGAAGGTACATTCATATGCGATGATGGCAGCAACGACGCGATATCTACGAGGGCGTCAGCGTAGTCTCGACACTCGGGGCAGTTTTTGAGGTGTCTGGCCACATCGGTCGTGCTTATGTCTTTGTCAAGCCTACCTTGGCCGTCGGCCTCGCCGGACTCAGGGTACGCCATGTCGAGCAGCATATCTTGAACGTTCCTGCAATCTATGTTCACTTCATGTCCCTCCTGGAGATTTCACGCCTGAGTATTTCAACGGAATCATGCAGCCGGGACCGTACTGTCCCTATTGGGCAGCCAACCGCGTCGGCTATCTCCTCATATTTGAACCCGTAGTAGTGTCTTAAGACGAACACTTGTCGTTTTTCGGGCCCGAGTGCATCGAGGAGGCTCATCGCCTCGTCTACAGCCATGTTCCGAAGAGCCTTCTCCTCCGCGCTCTCTTCCTCGGAACCGGTTTCGAAGACGTCCTCAGTCAAAATCTCGCGCCGCGCGGTCCTAAGCTTGTTCTTGTGGGTGTTCAGGGCTATGGTGATCAGCCATGTGGAGAACTTCGCTCGCGGCTCGTAGCGTTCTAGGTTGACGATGGCGCGGAGCACCGTCTCCTGTGCTATGTCTTCTGCGGATCGGGGATCGCCCGTGATGCGGATCAATGCACCAAGGAGAATTGGGTAGTTGATCCAGAAGAGCTCTTCCAAAGCTTGCCTGTCGTTTTGTTGCGCGCGGCGTACTAGCGAAGTCTCGTCGGGCATCTCCAGTCCCCTTTTCCGTTAATTGAACACAGCTGGCCCGCAAATAGTTCGGTCGCCATGAAGGACGATATCAGACTATATCATACCGTGTGTGGCAAATGGCATTGAATGATTGCCCACCAAATCGCGCATTCTCTTTTCGTTGTTGCAAGTCCTGTAAGTGTTTGGCCATGCCAGAAAAACTTCCGCTGAATTGCCGGGGCCTGTGGCGTGGTTGGACGCGTATTCTGCGTCTGCCAACACGATCAGGATGGCCCCAGGGCCGGATTGGCCAACCGCGAGCGAAAAGCTCCAGCGTTCGTCCTCGTCGAGGTCTGGCAAGTCCATATTTTGCAGGAATGAGATGAGTCAGATAAAATCAGGGTATAAAGGAGTATTTGCAGGTGAGAGAATGTATGTCGCGCAGGTTGAAGCACAAGATCGGAAGGGATGGATATCCCGACAGATTCTCGATGATTTAGGGGAATGGTTCGGCATCCCCGAGGCCGCGGAATCCTACGCAAGGAGAAGCTCGGAACTGCCCTTTTGGGCAGCTTTTGATGGCGGGAAACCGGTTGGTTTTGTCGCAGTCTTGAAGCACTTCGATCAAGCCGCTGAGATCTATGTAATGGGGATCCTCAAAGCATACCATCGCAAAGGAATTGGAAGACTTCTCGTAGGAGAAGTTGAAAAGTGGTGCGCAGATCAAGACATTAGTTATCTTCAAGTCAAAACGCTCTCAGCTTCTCATCCCGATACTCATTATGAGAAAACCAGAGCATTTTACCGGTCGGTTGGATTCGTAGAGATAGAGGAGTTTCCTAACCTATGGGGAACTGCGAATCCGTGTCTGCTGATGATCAAGGCAATCCGATAGGGCGATCAGTATTGCCGCTCAGAACCTCTTTCGGGGCTTCACTCTTTGGGCTGTGCACCTTCATGGAACGAAGTATTATTGAAATGATTGAAGGAATCAAATGTCGGATGTAGAAACAGATACACGATCGCAATGTACGGACAAATACTACAATTAAGAAGAACGCAAGACGATAAGGACGACTGACAACTGAGACTTAAGTATTCTAGCTGAGCTTTTCGAAACAGCGCAAGCATGCGGTGGGACGAAATCGCTCTTTTGGCTATGGAATCCAGGTTCGTTCAGTATGCTCTTAATATCTTGCGCCAGGGTTTGTCCGGACATAACCGCTGCGATCATGCACCGATTCTGCAAACGCAGTTGTGGAATCGCAAAGTACGATCTAGGAGGGACCGAGTTGAGCACACAGCAAGTCATTAGGAGATTGGCAGTCGTCTGCCTAGGATTAGCCGTTTTGTGTGGAATGGCGACATTGCAACCTGTGGATGCAGCTGAAACCACCGTGGATACGCGCACTGTCTGGACGTTCGACAATGATCTTGATGGATGGACGGGCGGAGTGGCGGGGCGCATGCGGCCGAAGTATGGCGAATTTGGGCGGGCTAAACGCGGCAATCCTGGTGGTAGCTTCTATCTGGATGGATGTGATTATGGTTCTCCAGATGGGAAAGCAAATTCGTGGCTGTTTAATGTAGTCAAGTTGCCGGCTGATGCAAAGGAAATCTATTTTGAAACACGTGGCCAGGGAGAAGCGGCGGATCTTGGAAGTGTTGGTGGCGGTCTCAGGCTTATCATAGTAGATGAAGATGGCGTAGAACATGTAGTCATGCCATGGCAGACGAACAACGAGAAACCATTTGTCCCAGTAATCGTTGATATTTCGAAGTTTGCAGGGCACACAGTGACTATCAGATTTGAAATGCGTGATTCAGATATCGGGGAATATCAGCGCAGATGGGTGGATAACGTGACTATCAGATAGGCAGTACACGTTCTATAGCGTGATGAACATAGGCGCCTGCGGCGCGCCCTGGCAATTCCGGGGTGCGCCGCAGCTTTGTCATGCTCGGCTGCACCCTCAGCTCGGTTTTTTGCCTTTCACATTCTCGGAAATTCGCACAGCCTTTTCGGGTTAGCACTGCTGACAGGCTTGTGTGTTGTCTTCGTCCGAACCAACAACCTTGCTTGTGCTATGGTTTTTAATTCAGGGCGCGTTTATTTCCGGCCGGATTTTGGTTCTGCAGAATGTGGCGCTCATATCCACACTAAGCTGTTGAGTCGAGAAGACTGGTACGCGGCGAAGTATGATGGGGACTGGAGAACAAGAAAAGCGGGGAGGGATTTGCCCTCCCCGCAGCTGGAGATCGCATTTATCCATGGTCTAGGGATTTACTGCTGATTCTGCTTCGACAGAAGCCATTTGGCCCCTGGTCCCTCCACAGCCCTATCCGGGCCGAAATCGTATATATCCCATCCAAAAGCGATTATCTTTGATATGTCGGCAAGGTATATGTGTCCCCCGAGCAGAAACGAGTTAGGTCCAGAGCTGTAGATGGCCACAGGAGTTCCTGTGTGGCCCCCATGAATCCAGCCATATTCCACCTCAGTGCTTTGCGCTTGACCATTGGTGATAGCTAGGCCTCCTGTTTCATGATCCGACACTACGATCACCAATGTGTCGTCTCTGTTCTCGGCAAACTCCGTGGCAACCTCAACAGCTGTTTCAAAATCCAAGAGTTCCAGAGCCATTCGCCATATATCATTGTCGTGTCCACCGCCGTCTATCTGGTCTCCCTCTACCATCAGGAAGAAACCCTCGGGATTTTGGGACAGGCGTCTTAGGGCTTCGGATGTAAGATCGCCGAGGGTGTAGTTTCGCTTTACAGCCGCCGTCATTGATCCGCTGCTGAGCAAGGCCCATGTCCGCGGAGAGTCATCCGCTCTGAGCTCGTAAATGCTGTTGCATATAGTTACTCCTCTTTCTGCCGCTTCCTCGAGCAGATCCCGGCCATCTGTCCGATCGCCCTTCTTGCCTGCAACTGGGGACTGAAAATTCTTCTTTCCTCCGCCTATCAACACATCCACGCTATCGTTTTCCAGTATGATCTGGGCGATCTCGTTTTTCATATCCCTATCAGGAACGTGGCCAGCAAATCCGGCTGGTGTTGCTCCCGTAACTCTATCTGTTGTGATTATGCCGGTGGATTTTCCTAGAGTTTTTGCGAGTTCGAGAATGGTCTGCAGTGGCTCGCCATCAGCGTTTACACTGATAGTCCTGTTAGGAACCCAGTTGCCTGTGGCAATCTGGGTGGCTGATGCCGCAGAATCAGTTACAAGAGAGTCGAGTGAATGAGTGTTTGCAAGGCCTACTTCGAACAACCTCTCACTGGGCAGCTTGGAATTTGCGCCACCGGACGCTATCCGAACTAGAGTGCGATGATTGATTCCTGTACCGTCTGAGATGAGCAGTATTACATTCTTGGCAGGTTCGACAGGGCCACGCAGGTAAAGACTTGGCATGCCAGGCTCGAATTCTGCGATGGGAAGTTCGAAGGTTTCAAACCCTGCTGCTATAGTAGCCAGAGGTTGAACTGCCAAGATTGAGCATGCTATCAGTAGACTTACTGTGACCAGAAATCGTCTTCGATTCTTCAAAATGATCATCTCCCGAGAATAGAGTTTTCCTTGCGAATGCCTGCAGAACCAGCAAGTGCTGGCGAGGAATTCGAAAGCTTCGGGCCATTATGGCTTAAACAAGGGCGATTGGCCTCCCCTATTTGTCCGTACATGTGCTGCGACTCATTGATTCGCCGCCTGTGTTCTGAATCCTCCTTGTGAACGCAACGCATAATCGCAAGCTTTGAGCGACTTTGGCGTTGCCGGTCCAAAGGCCGTGATACGAGTCTAGCTCGGATCCTAAATGGTGCCCGTTTGCAGGATACAGCCGTAATGAGTAGAATATGATAAACACATTATGTCCGTACAATCCGTGTGAGGGAGCAATGCAAATAATGGATAGAGGCAGTTCGGTTCCGCTTTACATCCAGCTAAAGGAGCTTCTGCGCGACAAGATAGAATCGGGAGACTTAGGCGATGGTGAGCTGCTGCCCACAGAGCAGGAGCTGTGCGAGCAATTCAACCTGAGCAGATACACTGTGAGACAGGCTTTGGGAGAGCTTGTAAAAGAAGGTTACATTGAAAGGGTTAGAGGACTTGGGTCATTTGTGAGGCGTGTTCCCAAAGTGGCAAATGCGCCGGCGGTAGGGATTATTGTACCTTACACCGATGACTTTTACACATCCAGCATCATAAGAGGGGTTGAAGGGGTTGCCAGATCTGAGGGGCATAACCTCATCTTTGCTAATTCAAACAACCATCCTGAACAAGAAGAGATACTCCTACGGAAATTGCGGAATGACGGGGTGCGGGGGTTGATCATTTTCCCCTGCGAAGACAGCGTGTATAGTGTTGCTGTAGAAGGTCTGATGTCTATCGGATTTCCCGTGGTTCTGGTCGACAGGGAATACAAGACTCTGGATTGTCCTGCTGTTGTGTCGGATAACGTTGATGGCGGCGAAAAGGCGGTGGATTACCTGGTATCATTGGGCCACAAAAGGATCGCTTTTGCCATGACAATATTTAATCACACCAGTTCAGTACAGGACCGACTCTTAGGTTACAGAACGGCCTTGGCCCGGCACCACATACCGTGGGACAAATCGTTGCTGTTGACGTACGCGCCGAGGCTATATGATGCGCCTGAAGACGATGCCGACCATATTGCCCCTTTGCGTAGATACCTTGCAAGAGAGGACAGACCTACAGCCATTTTTGCAGTCAACGACCTTGTAGCGCTGGACATTCTGCGCGCTGCTGCTGAAGTGGGCCTCGATGTTCCGGGCGATCTTTCGGTGGTCGGGTTCGATGATATTCCGGTCGTATCCGAGCTGCCCACCCCGCTCACAACCGTCGCCCAACCGCATCTGGAAATTGGCGCTGTTGGCGCCAAGATGCTTTTCCACATAATTGCTGGCCGCACCCTCGAGCGAACAAGAGTGGTCTTGCCCGTGAAGCTTGTTGTGCGCCAATCATGCAGTGAGCTGAGTTAGTAATGCATAGCATCTATCTTAGGAAGATGCGCGATTTCGTGCATGAAGCAGGATTACGCCAGGCGATGTAGAATAGGGTGTGACGATGTACGTACAAACAACAACTGCTGGCAGTATGGGGTGTAGCCCGATTAGCACTCTTGGATGGTCTAATCATGAGACACACCCTATTACGCTGGCCATTAAAGACTATCTGCAGGTGGCGCCCGAGACACTGTAGTCCTTCTGCGCCCATAATTGTCCGGACATATGGTCGGTTGGGCTGTTAGTGTGCCGGCGCTGGAGATGCTGTGGTCGCATATCTGGAGAAAGGGGACCCGTGATGCAGACGATACACGAAAATAAACGGAAGCGATCCAAAGGGCTTTCAGCCAATGCTTGGTCGTATGTTTTCATTGCTCCGGCCATGATTGGATTCTTTGTCTTCAGGGCTTTTCCGATCGGCTTTGCTGTGTGGGTGAGCCTTACTGACTGGGAACTGATCGGGCCTCCTCCAAGTTTTGTTGGGGTTCAAAACTATGTGCAGGCGTTTCATGACCCAGTGTTCGGCAAGGCCTTCGCGAATACGCTTGCATTCACCCTCATGACGGCATTAGGAGCCGCTCTAGTCGGACTCATATTCGCGGCATTGCTCGACAGGAACATCAGGGGCTCAAAGTTTTTCAGAACCTCCCTTTATGTCCCCGTAATCACGCCTGTTGTTGCAGTAGTCAGGATCTGGACCTGGCTGTATAGCCCGAGTCCGGGGGGACTGTTTAACTGGGTTGCAGGCCTGTTTGGTTCGGGTCCGTACAGATGGATAATGGATCCCGACATGGCCCTTCCAAGCCTTGCATTGATGACTATTTGGCAGGGATTTGGCTGGGACATGGTGATAATCCTTGCAGGGCTCAAGGGTATACCCAATGTCTTTTACGAGGCGGCAACTGTTGACGGCGCCAGTTGGTGGGATAAATTTGCGCACATCACTCTTCCCTTGCTCAGGCCCGTTATGCTGTTTGTCTTCATCATGGGCGGCATTAACGGATTCAAGACTTTTGCTCAACCATATCTGATGCAAGGGCCCATGAATTCCACGCTAACCACATCACTGTACATTTTCCAGAACGCCTTCGACAATTTCAGGATGGGATATGCCGCCGCTTTGTCGTTCATCGTTTCGGTCGTTATCATGCTGCTATCAGTCGTGCAGTTTAGGGCCTTTGGGGGCGAGGAGGGGATAAGCTATGAGTAGTGGAGTGCGAACACGAGCCAATGGAGGGAAGGTGTTAGTATACATACTCCTTATCATAGGGGTCATTATCAGCCTATTTCCTTTCTATGTAAGCTTGGTGCATGCATTGCAGCCTGATTACTATATAGAATCCTCGGGCGCCCCGGATCTTTGGCCGCTCGAGTTTAGATTCGAGAATTTCGCCATCGCGTGGGAAAAAGGCAACTTCTCCAGAGCGATGTTGAATACAGTGTTCATCGCCGCCGCGACTACGGCGGTGAAAATACTTGGCTCATGCATGGCTGGGTACGCGTTTGCGAAACGCGATTTCAAGGGCAAAAATGTGATATTTGCTATATTGATGCTAACCATTATGATTCCGGATGAAGTGACAATGGTGCCAACCTACATGCTCATGCTCAAATTGGGTTGGGTTAATACCTACTTGCCGCTGATTGTACCGGCAGTGGGAGATGTTTTTTCCATCTTCCTGTTCAAGCAGTTCATGGAGTCTGTTCCGAATAGCCTTATCGATGCAGCACGCATTGATGGTTGCAACGAATGGCAACTGTTCTGGAAAATAGTATTGCCCACAGCCAAACCTGCAATTGCGACCATGGCTATACTCGGTTTTCAGGCCTCATACAATGACTTCATGGGTCCGTTGATCTATCTCAACGATGAGAGGCTGTTTACCGTTCAGCTACAGCTCAAGGCTTTTGATAGGTTTTACAACAGCCATTTCGATCAGGTTCTAGGCAGTGCTGCCAACCTGATCGCGTGTGTTCCCGTAATAGTGGTCTTTGTTGTGTTCCAAAAATACTTCGTGGAGAGCGTGTCATTGTCAGGGATGAAAGGGTAATGCCATGCCAAACTTGGAGTCGGGGGTTTGTTTATGAGTCATGTTGCAGGTGATTGTAATGCACGCGTTGATGCGCTAATGAACGCGCTAGACATAATAGAGGCCGTTGCTGAGCGCACAGGAAAGGATGAGGAGCGCCGGCATGTTCGGCAGTTGAAAAAGGATTTGCACAGTGTGGCCAAAAACGGGAACAGCTTACTCACTAGGCATGCCGAAGCTACTGCGGAGCTTGCTAGGATCGTGATGCCTAAGCCCAGGTTTATCGTGGATGGGTGTCACGCAGGCATCCTTTTTGGAGACGTCGGATACGAAGAACTCGATGATCCCCGTATGGCGATGGAAAAGCTCTTTGCGCTGCTAGATCTCGCGCTCAGCCATGATGCAGGGTTCTCGCTGGACTGGGGCATGTCCACCTTGGAAGAGGTTTCGAAGCTCTTGCCTGACGATATAGAGAGGCTTCGGGCAGTAATAGAGTCTACTGATAGGATTGAGATAGTGAACGGCTCCTACTCGCAGCCGTTCCCGATGACTATAGGGTGGGAGTCGAATATTCGTCAATTTGAAGAGGGACTGAGATGTGCCGACGCGATTTTAGGCGTAAGGCCCAGAACATATGTTGCGCAGGAGTTCGGTCATCATCCCCAGATGCCTCAGATTCTCAAAGGATATGGGTTTGACGGGTGCGCGTTGCGGGTCAGGCTAAATGGCGAAGTTCCATCGTGCGAAGACCCAATAGTCTGGTGGGAGGGCGATGATGGAACCGCAATACTCTGCTTGACTACACTTGAGTCAGTTCCTACTTGCGACGAATGCGCGGGACTGTTCTACAGGAGCCTTGCTTCTGGGTTTGCGTCGCTGGAGATGAGCGATGCAGATTTCGGAGCCTTCAACAACCTGGAAGACGTTGTATACCCTGTCCTCGATCGGACAGAGGCGATCATTTGCCCTAATAGAGACGACATATTGGGGAAATTCAGCACCTACTCAGAGGTCATCGATGCCGTAAGAGACATGCCTATTCGCCGTGCTGGTTTCGCAAGCGCATCGTTCCGCCCATCAGTCTGCCAAAATGCACAGCTCTTTGGCGTGATAAAGGCCGCTGAGGCGATCCTCATTGTCACCGAGATCCTGGACGTGTACGCCCACATACTCGGCATAGAGTTAGAGCTAGACCAGATCATCAGTGATTCATGGAGAATGCTGCTCGCGGCCGAAAACCATGATTCGTTTGTGGTGCCCGACCATATACCTGGAACTTACACGGTGGAAAGGTCAGCCATATTCGGGTCATACCATGGACTGAGATCCAACAAGACGGTTGGCGAAAAGGGCTTGGAGCTGGCAAAGGATGCAACCCATGCATGCACCGATGCTGTTGATCGCCTGAAGGTAGCCGTAGGCGCAGAGATCAACCGAGGGATTGGAGGTAGTATCGATGCCTTCGATCTGAGTGAACAAATGTGGCATAGTTTGGCGCTATTGGATGTGAGCGGAGTGAAGGGGAAAAAGTCGACGATAGGGAGGCTGGATTTCCCCCTCGGAGAGATGACGAATTTCCGCATAGAGTTTCCTGGAACCGAAGCGGAATGGCAGGTAGTTGATGAAGATAGATGGGACGATGGAAGTCTTCGGAGTGCTGATGTTGCTGTGCAAGCCGACATTCCGGCGCTGGGCTGGCTCGTTGCCAGGGTTAGCCCGGAAGATGAGGCTTCTGAGACTGCCCAAAATGACGCGATCGCAAGCATCACGGACGGCGCTGCTGTCATCGATACCGGCCTAATAGGCGCAAAGGTGACATTGGATCCAATCCTCAGAGTTGATCTGCAAGATGGGTCTTCGGGTGAGGAATTGGCTTGCATAGATATCACTAGGCCGGGCAGTGGCGGCGATTGCAAGGTAGTTGCTACTGGCCCCGTGATGGGGGAGATTCGGGTTGATGGAGGAGAAAACAACGAATTCGGGACCGTATCGTGCTCTGCTTGGAAGAATGAA
>DUWJ01000131.1 GCA_012842765.1 Bacillota bacterium
CATCAGCATGTACATCCAGTATACGGCCATGGCGATCAAGAGGACGCAACCCCGTCTTCCTAACGAATAGAGCCCGGTCAGAAATGGGCCTTTCCCTGATGGGACCGATCTTAAGACAATGGTGATCCAATCAGGCAAGTATATCACAATAAAGGCCAGCATTATCCAGTCCCTGCGCCGATACTCGTCCCTCAACTAATCCCTATCAGAATGGATTTACGGGAACTCGCATGCCTCGGGCAGACACCTGAAATAGTGGGTATTCGAATAGGACGCCACATGCTCCCAGCCTGCATCCTGGAAGAGACCAAAATACTCGTCTGCGTCGGGCTTCGATAGCGCTCTATGCTCGGTTCTATAGACTGCATTGTTTTGCTCAAAGCTGATGAATGTGTAAAAAGCCCCGCTCCGTGAAACGCCATCCACTGCGTGCGGGATCTCCTCCACTTGACCCCTACAGACCGCCAACGCAAGCTTTGCCTGCGCTGGTAGACTTCCGGCTCCAGCTCACGCTCACCGCATCACACCTTGTGCACTCCAGGCACCTGATGCACGCGTCCGAATTCGGATCTCGGTAAACCTCAAGTTCAACAGGGCAAACGTTCTTGCATGCTCCACACTGAGTGCAAGCTCCCTCGTCCACCTCCAAGCGCATCAAGCTCGCCTTGTTAAATGGCGACCAGATGGCCCCCAACGGACATGCAAATCGGCAGAACGGCCTTTTGATCAATATCGAAGCCGCGATCATCACAGCCAAAAGGCCGATCTTCACCCAGTAGCGCGGTCCGATGAGCACTCTTAGCGCGGGTTTCGTAAGCACCTGCGGTATTCCGCCTTCTAGTGTCCCCGCCGGACATATCTTGCAAAACAGCGGCTGCCCGACTGCGTATGTTCCCACTCCGACCAAGGCGATCAAGACCGCGTATCTGATCCAATTCCCTCGCTGAGATCGAAGAAGTTTCCGCTTCGGCCCCAATTTTGCCAGGAGATCCTGGAGAAATCCAAAGGGGCATACCCACCCGCAAGCAGCCCGCCCCACTACAGCTCCTACCGTCGCAAAAAACCCGGTCATGGCATAAGGGAACTGCCTTGTGGCGATGAACTTCTGAAGCGACCCAATGGGACACGCAAAGGATGCCAAGGGGCAGGCATAACAGTTCAGCCCGGGGTACGGGCAGATCTTCATCTGTGGGAAGCCTGAATTTGCAGCAATCGTCGCCAGCGCCTGCACGATGGAATGGGCCGACGATTTCCGTTTTCGTATAGCCATCTATCACTCAATCCCTATGCACGAAAGGCAGATTAGTTTTGCGTTCAGAAATATCATCTCGAAGTCGCCCAGTCTTGCGCCAACCGCCATCAGCCCCACGCCCGCCGTCAGAATCAAAGCCCATACTGGAACTTGGCGGGTTGGACCAGCTCCAAATCTCTCCGCCACAGCGCTAGTCCCCCAATATCTGTTTGATAGTGTTCTCCATCTTCTGCTCCCAGCCAGGGAGGTATCCTACATACACGTCTCTGATTACGCCCTTGCGGTCAATGATGACGACTGTGGGAAATGCGTAGACTCCAAATGCATCCACCGTCCTCGCATCTCCAATTGCCATCGTATAAGTGAGCTTGTTCTCTTTTGCGTACTTGCTTATCGCGCTAGGACTGTCCCCCACGTTTACCCCTACTACCGTAACTCCCTTTGGTGCATACTTTGAATGTAAAGTCTGAAGGTGAGGGGCGAGCCTCTTACAGGGTCCGCACCCTACAGCCCAGAAATCCAGCACATAGACGGATTTCGGGTCATCGCCGAGTGCAATCTTCTTGCTGTCCAATGTTCTCAGCACGAAATCCGGAGATGATTTTCCTATCCATTTTTCGGAGATCTGTGTTGCCGCAACCGTGGAATAGGGGCAGAAGAGTCCAAATAAAAGTGGCGCAAGAACCGCCGCCACTGTTGCCACTTTGACCTTGTTGAGCACTCTTTTCATACAGAATCACTCCAAATTTGCTAATGTGCAATACTTCTTAGCTGAAACCAGGCACTGCACTGAATGAGCCGTCTCATCTATCAGCCGATATTGGCCATTCTCCCTACAAATCAAACCACATTTATTTGGCACTCAGAACTCGAACCAGAGCAACGTAGCGGCAGATATGCCGAAGCCCCAAAAACCATATTGAACAACAACAAGTGCCTCTTTGTGCCGGGCTCTGCAAATGCCCGAACAGAAGTCCTTTCCCGCCCTATCCTTCTGCAATGATCGACGAGGGCCTGCGCAGCCTCTGTTGAAGGGCCTCTGGCCATTGTTGCTCCGGCGGCTTTCGGCTTCTCCAGATTCGCCTTGGTGATATCATCTGGAAAATGGGACATGCACGTGCCCTCGGGGGTGTTCGAAAGAATGCGTCAACCAGACACCCATAACATCCGCTTCAACACAGCCGTCAGAGCAGGCGAAGCTTGCAAGGCACGGGACGGGGCAACCAAGCCCCTCGATGCAGTTTTACACAACATGCGCTCCCAACGATCTGTTATTTCAGCTTAAATACGGCAGTAACAGGGTTATGATCTGAGTTTTCAAACCCCAAATCAATGCCTTGCACGGCTACAATCTCCACATTGGGCGACACAAGAAAACCGTCGATCGTCTGCACAACCGTGGTAGCCGGGTTGTAGGGTCGATCCACACATCTGTTGCTGGCGACTTCCTCATCCATGGCCCACTCGAACCCCTCCAGGACAAAATCGTCGGGCAGAAGCTGGAGCCAATCAGGCCAGGCATCTCCGTATGACGCCTTCTTCTCCTTGGGAGTGGCCGATAGTAGGTGGTTCCAGTCTCCCCCTAAAATCACGTAGTTTCCTTTGCCCCACTCTCGCACAGCGTACTCCTTTACGAACGCGAGCTGCTGGGCTCTTATGGTCCCGCCCTGATCATATGCGGACAGGTGCAAATTGACGAGGACTAATTCCTTCCCGTTATCGACAGGAAGCCTGCTTTCCAAAAGACAACGATCAAGCATAAAGAGTTGTTTCAGCCAAGGATACTGCCCGGGCAATGAGAATCTTTCGGCAGAGTCTACCCGGCGCGTGGAGTATGTGGCAATCCCGGAGTAGATGTTGCCGTACTGGTGGGTGACGGGGATCGGCACCCATGCAACTTTGTAATTCGTAGCGAAACTGCTGCTGTATTCGGGAAGGTCGCG
>DUWJ01000018.1 GCA_012842765.1 Bacillota bacterium
GGCGCGTACTTATTGTTGATGATGAGACAAATATGCAGGTAGTTCTCTCGGCTGCTTTCGAAGATGCGGGTTTTGCGACAGGCACGGCATCGACTGGGGAGGAGGCTATTCGTGCCCTAACTCAGACAGATTATGACCTCATGTTGCTCGATCTCAAGCTACCTGATATGACGGGAATCGACGTGTTCAGGCACGCGCGGGAGGCGAGCCCGGGTACAATCGTGATAATGATAACCGCCTATTCTTCAGTGGAGACTGCGATAGAGGCTATGAAGATGGGCGCTTATGATTACATAACCAAGCCATTCAATTTGGAAAAACTCCTCATGATCGCGGGAAACGCCATTGATGCAAGGCGATGTGCAAGAATAGACTCGGGCTCTTCGGCTGGCCTACTGCCGTCTACACGTTTGGTGCGTGGTGGCCTAGAACGGAACGCGATGCGCGGGGACACCGCAAAGGCCGGTAGTGCAGTGGCTTTTCACGGAGGCAAGGCTGCAGGGACCCTCAGCCAAGCCGACTGGGCTCTCTCAGGCATCGAACTTGTAGCCGAAGACGAGGACTTCGACGGGGTTGTGGGCGTTACGCCGCAGATGAGGCAGTTGATGGAGATGTCGCGGGATATAGCACCCACCAATGCCACCGTTCTTATATACGGCGAAAGTGGAACAGGGAAAGAGCTTGTTGCGGATTACATTCACAAGAAGAGCCTCAGGGCGGGCAGACCCTTCATAAAGGTGAACTGCGCCGCAATTCCCGAACCCCTCCTCGAATCGGAGCTTTTCGGGCATGAGAAGGGTGCTTTTACCCATGCAATCTCCAGACGGCTTGGCAGGTTTGAGCTTGCCGACAAGGGTTCCATATTACTCGATGAAGTCGGCGAGATGTCCAATGCTATGCAGGCCAAGCTCCTCAGGGTCCTCCAGGAGAAGGAGTTCGAGCGAGTCGGGGGCACGGAGACGATAAAGGTAGATGTGAGGGTGATTGCAGCTACCAATCAGAACCTTAAAGAGGCGGTGCTGAGGGGCGATTTTCGTGAAGATCTTTACTATCGATTGTCGGTTGTGCCTCTTTTTCTTCCCCCTCTGCGAGATCGGAAGCGTGATATTCCACTGCTGTGCGCGAGGTTTATCGACAAATACAACAAGGAGTTCGGCAGGGAGGTCTCGGGTGTTTCCCCTAAGGTGCTGGAGATGTTTGCCGAATATGATTGGCCGGGGAATATTCGCGAGCTGCAGAACGCGATGGAACGGGCGGTTCTTCTTTCAAGAAGTGATGTGTTGACGCCTGATGATTTTCACCTTGGGATGGACCCGGCTGAAATCATATCCCTGGGGACGGGGGTCACCTGCCGCAGCTGCGCCAACTCGAGGCTGGCCGGGCGAAACTGGGATGGCAGTGGGGCGGATATGGTGTCCGATGGTGCAGACGGCTACATCGAGATTTTGGATGAAAACGGGAGTCCGCTGTCTTTGGAGGAGATGGAGAAGCGACACATCAAGGCGGTTTTGGATCAGTTCAACTGGAATAAGACTCAGGCAGCCCAAGCCCTCAATATTACCAGGCGGACTCTGCTCAACAAGATAAACAAGTATGACCTGTA
>DUWJ01000132.1 GCA_012842765.1 Bacillota bacterium
GCCCTTCTTTCTTCGGCATCCCCTGAAGGATGGGAGTATGCAATGGCGAATACTTCTTGCGTGAGGTGATTTGCCATGCGACCCCGTAACGAGTATGCAGAACCCTATCGAATCAAAATGGTCGAACCTATTAAGATGACGACCAGGGAGGAGAGAACGCGGAAGATTCAGGAGGCAGGGTACAACGTCTTCAGCCTCAGAGGCGAAGATGTATACATCGACCTCCTCACTGACAGCGGAACGCCGGCAATGAGCGACACACAATGGGCTGCCCTCATGCGTGGGGATGAAGCCTATGCCGGCAGCAAGAGTTTCTACCGTTTCCGGGACGTAGTGCGAAACATCACAGGCTACGAATACGTGATTCCCGCCCATCAAGGCCGAGGCGCAGAACACGTCATCATGACCGCCCTCGTGAAAGAGGGCGATGCGATCCTCGGGAACATGCACTTCGACACAACCATGGGCCACATCCTCCTCCGAGGGGCAGAACCAGTCAACCTGTTGAGGCAGGAAGGATACAAGATCGAAAGCAGTGAACCGTTCAAGGGCAATATCGACCTGGAGGCCCTCGAAAGAGAGCTCGAGGAGCGTGGGCCTGAAAAGGTCCCGTTCGTGCTCATTACTGTCACATGCAACAGCAATGGCGGACAACCTGTATCCATGGGGAATATAAGAGAGGCTAGCCGAATAGCGCACAAGCACAACGTGCCCCTGTTTTTCGATTGCGCCAGGTTTGCCGAGAACTCGTGGTTCATCAAGAACCGGGAGCCCGGATATGAGAAAAAGAGCCTCCTTGAGATCGCACAGGAGATGTTTTCCTACGGAGACGGCTGCATAATGAGTGCCAAGAAGGATGCCCTTGTCAACATCGGCGGGTTTGCGGCAATGCGCGACGATAACATCTACCGCAAAGCTATCGAGTGGGAGATACCCTTCGAAGGCTACCTGACATATGGCGGCCTCGCCGGACGGGACCTCGAGGCCATGGCACAGGGCCTTTCCGAAGTCTTGGACGACGACTACCTTGAAGACCGCATAGGCCAAGTGGCCTATCTTGCCGACCTACTGCTTGCGAGGGGAGTACCGGTTATCACCCCCTCAGGCGGCCACGGCGTATACATTGATGCCAAAGCTGTGCTGCCCCATATTCCGCAACCCCAGTTTCCTGCTCAGGCACTGACTGTGGAGCTTTACGTTGAAGGCGGAGTCCGCGGCGTGGAGCTTGGCGCGTGCACCTTCGCCCGGACCGATCCGGCCACTGGCGAGACCATCTATCCAGAGTTGGAACTTGTGAGGCTGGCTATCCCCAGACGAGTCTACACTGACAGGCACATGCTATGTGTAGCAAGGGCTTTCGAGGGAATCCTCGAGAGGCGCAGCTCCATCCGGGGGCTCCGCATTACCTACGAAGCCCCTGTATTGCGCCACTTCACCGCGGAATTCGAAAGGGTATAGATGGTTCCGGCCTCAGGAAACCAAGCTGTTCCAGCGTGATGGGCCTAGGGCAATGTGCAGGATAATCGGCGCGCATGACGAAATCTTGCGCATAAGCTCGAAATGGAGGAGTGGGCAGATGAAGCGTGCTTTGCTCGCCACAGCCATGGTGATTATGTGTGTTGCGTTGAGCGGATGCACCCTGTATTTTGGGGGATGGGCCACCGCCAGCGGCCGTGTCGTTGAGCTCGTGGAAGCCGATGGAGGACAGGTTATTCAGGCCCCTGTGGTAAGCGCCACAGTCACATTGAGGTCGGCATCCGATCCCGATTACGGTTTGAACTGCCTTACGGATGCGAATGGGGAGTGGGTTACCCCGGCAAGGCTCAAATGCGACATGTACAACGTTACCGTCAGTAAAGACGGTTACAGCGAAGTGGGACCTTTCAGCTATCCCATGTCCGAGCGGAGCGCCCACTACACCATGGAACCAATCATAATGGAGAAGCAGAAGTAGTCCTTGGTCGATCCGGGCCGAAGGCAATACTAGATGCGGCACAAGCGCTCTTTCCGCTTGAGGCGGGGAGGGCGTTTTCTTATTCCCCCCATTTGGGGAGCATACTCCTGAATACTTCGAAGGAGCGAATCCACAATGAAACACCGCATCCATGTGAGGCGCCGCAACAAAGTCTCTGTGATCGGCGCCGGCCTCGTCGGATCCACCTATGCATACACCTTGATGCTGAGCGGCGCGGCATCAGAGATAGTCTTGCTCGATGCCCGTGCCCTGCGGGCGGAGGGCGAAGCCATGGACCTGTCCCACGGCGCTCCCTTTGCGCCCCCCGTTCGCATAAGGAGCGGAGACTGGGATGCCACGTCCCATTCAGACATCGTCGTAATAACTGCAGGGGCCGCGCAAGAACCGGGCGAAACCAGGTTGGATCTTGCCAAACGCAACGTGGAAGTTTTCCGGGACATAGTGCCCAAAGCAGCAGAAGCTAGTCCGGATTCGATAATACTTGTCGTCACCAACCCCGTCGACCTGATGTCGTATGCCGCGATCATGCTGTCCGGGTTTCCCGCGAACCGCGTAATAGGTTCGGGCACCCTCCTAGACAGCGCCAGGTTCAGACAGCTCATAGGCAAACACTGCAGCGTCGCACCGGCGAATGTCCACGCATACATCATAGGAGAGCACGGAGACTCCGAGGTCCCGCTTTGGAGCACCGCAAATATTGCAGGACTCCGCCTCGACGAGTACTGCCCCGTGTGCGGAAGGGCGTGCGATAGATCGGTCAGAACCCGGATCTTCGAGGAAGTGTGCGACGCCGCATACGCAGTGATAGAGCGAAAAGGCGCCACATACTACGCAATAGCCCTGGCCCTCACCGCAGTTACCCGCGCCATACTACGCGACGAGAACGCTGTTATGACCGTCTCCTGCCTCGTAGACGGGTTCTGCGGGGCTCACGACATATGTCTCTCATTGCCCGCTGTGATAAACCGCTCGGGCGTGGATCGTTTCCTCCACATCCCACTCACGCAGGAAGAATGCGAGAGCTTCAAGAGGTCCGCCCAGATAGTGCAAGATGTTGCGGCCGAGGTTGGCCTGCGCAACTGAGAAGTGGCATTAAGCTGTGAATGTCGTAGTCACAATGGCCGTGCCAACTTGCGTGTTCGCTGTCGGTATTAGGCGAAAACAACCCCAAAATGGGCTTTTGGCGATGAAAGCTCATTTTTCCTGCGCCGGGCAGATATGAGATAGGGCGAGGACTTCCAGATTGCAATGATTGGTCCTGCCGGCGAGAACATGGTCAATATCGCACGCATCGCCCACGACTGCCGACGCCGGGCGGGAAGGTGCGGTGTAATGGGCTCCAAGAAAGTCAAAGCCATAGTTGTGAGGGGAGGCCAGTTTGTGACCATTGCTGATCCCGAAAGAGTCCTTGCATATGGCAAGAAGATGTTCCACGGCTGCTTCGGAAAGCCTGAATTTTGCAAGTGGCCCCCGTCGGCACCCCCTGGGAGCCACCCATTTTGAGATCGGAGGCGAGGCCCTGAAAGAGCGCATATGGCTGACTTATAAGGTATGTTTCTGCTGCCCCACGTCGTGCGGCAAGTATTCCCGCACAAGAGTGGGGGAGAAGTCGGATTACGTAGAGGGGCCTGAATAGGAGAGCGCAGCTCTCCTTTATGGAGGAAGCGGCTTACGCAAACTAGGTCTGTAACGAACTCGGGCTTGACACCATCTCGGGCCGGAACGTGACCGCGTTCGCTCTCGAATGCGCAAAACAAAATGGGGAGTGATCACCGGAGCAGCAAGATAAAGTGAGGAGATATCGACTCAGTCGTCTATTTGGCCGACCGAACGATCAGGCGAGAAGACATAGGCGACAACATGGCCGATGGAGTGAAAGCCGGCTCCGAGAAGTTCGGGCAGGGTTCGGAGAAACATGCTATCCACGGCAAAGGTCATCGAGCTTCTTCGGCGGATAAGGCCGTCCTTCGATCTCCTCAGCTGATGCCGACTGCAATGGGTGGAGATAGGATCTGAGTTCGACCACTGCCCAGGAGCTGTACAAGGCCACCGACCCCTACAGGGCCCGCCGGGGGCAGACTCGTAACCAAAGAGCGGCTGGATGAGATGCTCCACGGCTACTACCGGTTTCGCAGATAGGATGGGGATGGCCCCTCCACACACAAGACATTGGAGAGCCTCGGCTTGAAGACCTTGAAGTTGCGAATATCCTTTGGATCTTCCCAAGCGCGGGGATGTTGCGTCGAAACTATCCCGGCTCGTGCGCACGATCGGAGCTGACATAGGATTTGAAGGTAAAGGTGATAGTCCACGGGCATGCCAGAGAGTACTTTCCTGACCTCAGCGAAAAGTTCGAATACGAATTCGCTCCCGGAGACAGAGCGTCCGACATGCTTACGGAGGAAGGCATCAAGAAGGAGTTGATCAAGAGAGCGGCGGCGGACGACGAGCCTGTCCCATTCTCCCACGAGCTGTGCCGTGACGAAACCCTCATCCTTCTAACCCCGATGGCAGGAGGGTAGCCAGCGAACCTTGGACCTAGCCATAGGCTTGGAAACGGGAACTAGGCCAGGTGCAACGCAAAGCCAAGGCCCCGGAGGGCTGGGGAAGCCCTCCGGGGCCTTGACTTTTCCCCCACTCACAGAAGACTGGATGAATGGCATTCCGGGGCTTGCGCCTCGCCTCAACGAATTACCCACGGTTATGCTCTGGAAACCGCCGTACCTCGAAAAACCTCAAGCCGCCGATATCGCCCTCCCAATCGGCTGCAGCCCGGATTAGGATCACAGAGGCTCGGCTTCAGCTGCTCGAGGGTGTCTGGGAGTGGCTTGGCATACCCCATCGCGCACTTGCCAGCATGCGTTGGGCTTCTGTAGAACCGCCTCTTAACGGTGATTTGCAGCAAACCGCTCGCCAATTGGAGGAATCATTGGGGAAGATGGCGACACGCTATCCTGTATTGGAAGCGACAAGACAAATACTGTTACGGGAGGGATTACACGTGAAGAGGACCTCGCAAGCAGTCTGGTGTGCAACTCTCATCTGCATCTCTATGTTTCTGGTCGGCTGCGGCCTTGGGAATGGAGGAAGTTGCTCAGTATCGGGCCGAATCACCCGGGCCGAGACCGGTCAGAGTGTTGAGGGCGTTACAATCACGTTCAGCGGCGGATTTGGAACGGCTGCCACTGGCATTGATGGGAGGTGGAGCAAGGTGGCCTGAAAGGTACTGTGAGGGTGACGCCGGCAAGAGACGGCTGGGCGTTCGACCCGGTCGCAAGGTCGGTGTTTGGGGCGGCGACCGATATCAACTTCAGTGGCAGTCCGTCCGGCGGCATCGGTCTCGATGACCTGCGTTTGGAGTCTGCAGTTCGGAAGGCCATCTCCCGCCCGACAGGGCCCATACGAGTTGAGGATGTTGCTGCCCTCAGGCTGCGGATTGCGGCATTCGGCGTTTGGGCGGGATTTAGTACCTCACTGCCTGGAGGAACTGGACCTTGGGAGAAACAAGATACAGGATATCGCCGGATTATCACGACTTGCCAATCTGAAGGCGCTGTCACTTCATGGAATGAGGTCTCCAACATCGCTGAACTATCAGCACTTACGTCTCTTGAGCAACTATACCTTAGAGTCCTGGCTTTCTACGAAAACGAAGTCTCTGACATCACCCCATTGGCCAGGCTGACGAATCTCGAGGTCCTTGGCATGCGCGACAACATGATTGCAAGCATTGCACCGGTATCAGGTTTCTCCAGACTTGAAGAGCTGTATTTTGAAAACAACCAAGTACGAGATATTAGCCGAATTTCAGGCCTTACTCGACTAAGAAGGATCGATCTTGATATGAACCAAGTCAGCGACATCAGCCCGATCTTCGCGCTCACGAGCTTGAACGAGTTTTGTGCCAGCAACAACCAGATACATGATATCCAACCGCTATCTGGCCTTACCAACTTACGGAAGCTGAGCCTGTGGGGCAATCGGATCGAGAACATCCAGCCGCTTGTCGACAACGCCGGCCTGGATGCGGGGGATGAGGTCGATATCCGGTACAATCCCCTAGACATTACTCCCGGGTCTCAAACCATGCAGAACATCAATGCCCTGATAGCGAGGGGTGTTGATCTGAAATACAGTTCAGGCGAGTCGCTCGAGCCTTTGCTGGATGCGCCGCTTTCGGCAGTCGGATGTGAGCGGAATTTGAGTACGAGAAGAGTCGACTGGTCGCGACTTGCCTCTTCACTGAGCGGGCGCGGGGCAGCCCGTCAATGGCGTCGATATGATGGCTCTCCGCTGCCGCCAACCCAGGATGGAGGCGTGATTACTTGAATCGCCAGTCATGTGGTGAGCGGAGAGCCAATCTACCCCGGCATCCTCGCAATGCCTCCCGCGCAGCAACCGCGCGGACGCAATACCCATCCGGGGCATCACGCCGCACAATCCTCGGCATTGACGATCCCAGACGCCTTCATAGTCAATGCTGCAGACTTTTGTTGGCGAACGTCTATGCCAAGGTTTCGTACCGTATCGGCCCAAATGGCTCGAAACGCATTGACCCGCCGATAAGGCACGCATGAAGCGGCGTTGCAGCAGCCCACCGAAGAGCCTTATTTGAGGAACACCCCGTTCCTCTGGATAGTCACTCCATCCAGCTGAATCTCGCCGCCCCTTCGAAGGTCTGCGATCATATCCCAGTGGATCGCTGACTCGTTCACCCCTTTTCCTCAGGGTAAGACTGGCCCAGGGCTATGTGGATAGTCCTGCCAATCTTCTCGTCGAAGAGAATGGCTCGGGTGAACTTGGTTATCCCCATGTTCGTCCCGATCCCGAATTCCCCTATGTACCTCGCTCCTGGGTCGGTATCGAGCATCTCTAGGAGAAACTCCTCATTCTTCTCAGCACTGGCCTTCACAACCAATTCAAGACGGATCCCTTCGACTTCGCGGCCCATGTAGATGCCGGGGAAAGTGAAGGTGATATGGCCTTCCGCTCAATCCTCCACAGGGGAAAAGAAGAC
>DUWJ01000133.1 GCA_012842765.1 Bacillota bacterium
AATTCTTCGTAGTAGAACATCACAATGACTTCCCGGTATCGGGGCGGAAGGCCTTCGACGGCTCGGGAATGTGTGAAAAATCCTCAGGAGGCAAGAGGTTGGAGGTGCTTTGGGCTTTCTGTCGGTGACGCTGATAATGGCGGCAGTGACTTATGAGGATTGTATACATCAATGAGTAGAGTGTGGATTCGCTACGAAACTGATGGATGCGGGTTACAACCGATAGCGATCTCTCCTGGACTGCATCTTCAGCCAGGTTCATGTCGCCCAGGATGAGAGTCGCAGCCCGCAGAAGGCGGTCGGTGTACATGTCGACCAACTCGTTCGCCGCTTCCTCATGGCCTGCCTTAAGCCTCTTCACATGAGGTTCGTGCATCGAGACGCATAGGCATAGATAGCTCCCTATGGCCACAGCTCTTCTCCCCCCTCCACCTATTAAGAGATGGGCGGGGACGAAAAGGTTGCACTCCACTATGTTTATATTAGCGTTCTTGCTTTTGTAGAGGAATGTTAGTACGTTACGGCATTAGGAGAGCAGAGGTGGTGATTGTCCATGGCCCATTGCGTTTTGCGCGTGACGGCATGTTGCAGCAGGCGGGGGCTTGTGGCGGGGAGGGGTGAGCAGATGGTGGTCGTTTCTTAGGGGGAGTAACACGCACCCGGTCATTACCCCCGAAACTGACTCCATGTTAATCATTCCTCCTCCCGGGCGTACTGTACGTAGCTGGCTGACCCGGGCTTTCCGTGTTGGGGTGGTGAGTGGCCCACTGGCGGTCATTCTGCGAACGAAATGAATGCCAAAGAGTCGTACTTCGCCTAAATTGACCCTCTGCGGGTCATTTATGAGGTGAGCTCCGGAAACTCTCGTCCATCCCCATCTAACTGATATATGTTCGAGCAGGCATCTCGGGCTGGTGTCTAAGCGCCTTCGCCGTACATGATTATCACAAACTCAAGTCCATCTTCGTCATCTGTCCAGAAGCTGTGGGCGGTGTTCGCCGGTATTATGTATGCTTCTCCTTCTGCGAACCTGTATTCTGTGTGTCCAAGCTTTATGGAGCCCTCTCCTTTTGTGCCGATGACAAGAGTGTTGAAGGGATTGTACTGGTCGTCCTCTTTTTCGTTGATGACCATGCCCTGTTCCACTCTGTACCAGGCTGTTCTGAGGCCTGAAGTATATACCAAAGGCACTGCGTATCCGCCATGCACCACCCTGGCGTGGTCCTTGCCAAATAGTATCTTCTCCGGTTCTCCGATTACGAAGAAGTGAAATGCGAAATCCATTAGGTCCAAGTCTTTTGGCGGGCTATAGCCATCGATGAACCTGACATCGAGCGGGGCGTAGTCGTTCATCTTGGCTCTTCCTGCGGCGGTTAGGAAATGCATCTTCCCCAAGTAGATGTCTTCCAGTGTTTTAGCTGTGCTCACAAGGTAGAATGTGGGCTCGGAAGGCTTGCAGTTCGCAATCGTGTAGCTGCCTTCCTTCTGTATAGAGACCGTCCACCATTGGCCGTCATTGATGAGGAAACCGAAGGAGATGTCAACCGGGTTTGGGGTTTTGGCGATGTAGGACGTGCAGAAACCCTCCAACATCTCCCGAACTGGCAGATTGGCGCTCTTGTCAATTTCCATGTGGATCGCTCCTTTTGCATGAGTTTAAGCTCTTTTTTCTCATCTGAACATCGCATTCAGATAGGCCACCATGCCGAGGTCGCCGTCGATCTTGATACGCCCCCGCGTCATGAATGCTTCGGGAGAGAGAAAGCCTGTCATCAGGCCTTCAAAATCGGCTTTGCTCAATGCAAGCCTGAGGTCTGCCTCTTCCTTTGCGCCTTGTTCTATCTCCACTTTGTGTTGGCCTTTTGAAACATGATAGGTTATGCCATCATCGGTGAAACATATTTCGATGATTCCGTCCTTCAGTGTGCCTGCGTTGTGCTCCAATTTGCGTTTTGCCACTTCGAACAGATCATCGAGTGACTTGTTGCCGTGCTCTGGTGCTTGAGGGCCTTCTTCAGGGGCGAGCGACCACAGATCTTCCAGTCCGTCGGTGACGGTCGGAGGGAGGTTGAGCCTTTCGGCCACTACGTATGCCGCGATGTCATGCTGGATCCACAAGGTTATTGGCATGATGATCCCCGGCAGGGTTGAGGAGAGTCCGTAGGTATCGTCTGGTCCGGCAATCTGCGCCATGAGGCCCTCGTCCTGGTCTGCTACAAGGCCCATCCATCTGCCATACACCGCTGCTTGCAGGTATTGGAGGGGGCTGACGTAGTGCTCTACGGCGTCCTCTACTATACCTTTGCCTTCCCCGTAAACGAGGGTGAAAACTTTGACGCCCCTCGATTTCGCTTTTGCGATTTCGCCAGCCAGGCGGGGAAGGTCTTCGGCAAATACCGATATGTACAGCCTTCTCTGTGATCTCGCGCACATTCTCTCTGCGGTTTCCGTCACTAGATCGTATCCTGTGACGACCGAAAAAGGGTCTTCTGTCCGCCCTTTGCTAAGCCTGTCCAATTCGACGGAGAGATAGGTGGTGAGATCCAATAGCTCATCCTGAAATCGGGCTATAAGGCTGTGGTGAGAGATTGGAGTGTAGTATTGCTTCCCGTCGACTGATAGTGAATATGCGGCTTTTTTTCGCACCAATGACTCAAGGGTTTCGTATACTTTGGCTCGTGGCACCCCCGACAATTTGCTGGCCTCGTATCCTGTAATGCTTGGCTGTTTGACGAGGGCAGCGTATATCTTGGCTTCGTATTCAGTCAGGCCCATTTGCTGAAGACCGCTTATCAGATCCATGGCAACCTCCCAGCGGATAGTAACTACTAAAGTAGTTACTAAACTGCCATTTCATTATCTATCAGCGCCAAGCAGATGTCAAGCACTAGAACTTGCGTTTTATGCCTAGGAGCCGATATGTAAATTGAAGGGAGTTGAGGTAGAGTAGTACTTAGTTGACATGTATATGTGCCGTGATACATTTTAATCAGCTGGGGGAAATACGGATGGGGGAGGTGGCGTGACAGGATTGAGGCGTCTTTTCAAGGAAGACAAGCTATATATAGGCAACTCGGACTGGAGCTGAAAGCATCCGCTAGTTCCGATAATGAGGATGCTCATTAGTGGCCTGCTGATTGTGTGGTAGGGTGTTGCCGAGCACGATAGTGATCAGACGGGCAACTGTCACTTTGGTGTGCAGATAAATCGCTAAAACGGGGTGTTCTTTCCCGCGTTGTCCGCCTATATCCAGCTATGCAGCGGGCACGATGCGCGGTATGGGCGAGAGCGAGTATACACAAAGGAAAGAGAGGGGTCAGCGATTTGGCCAGCGCTTATCGGGAGATAAGGCCACCGGCAAAGAGGTTTGAGAGAAGCTGTGTTTCGGTTCTGCTGTGGTTTGTGGGCAGAGGGTTTCAGGCGGCCGCCCATGTAGACAAACATGTGCAGGACGAGGTGTGCGGATGGAAAGATGGGACTATTATCGCTATAGGAGTTGCGCCTTGCGGCCCGCACATGAGCGTCAGAAAAACTGGCAACAGGTTGCGTTTCCTCGGCAATGTGAAAGCTCCGGACGCGGACGCTGTCATCGAATTCAAGAGCCTCGATGCCGCTCTGCTCGTCCTTACCGGACAGATCGGAATCGACCGGGCTTACGCGGAACATAGATTCTCTTTGAAAGGGGATCTGTTTTCCATAGGCATGCCGCTCGTTAGGTGCCTCTACATTGTGGAGTCGTACCTCTTCCCCAAAAGCATTGCCAAGAAGATTCTGAAGAGATGGCCAAAGAGGAGTTCCTCTGGGTTTGCAGTCTATTTCCACACCATTTTCGGGGTGTAATAGAAGGAGGCTGGAGAATGATTCCTTCTTATTATGAATTCATAAACTCTGTGAAGATACTATCAGGCAAGAATGCTCTTGAGAATATTCCGGCAGAACTCAGGGGATTCGAGGCCCGAAAGCCAATCCTGCTCACCGACAAGATGCTGGTCAAGATAGGCCTGGCGCAGCAGGTCGCAGATGCGTGCGGCGGATCTGAAATTGTGATCGGCGCCATGTATGATGATATCCCCCCTGATTCCTCAGTGGAAGTGGTCAATGACATAGTCCGTGTTTATCGCGAAACGGGATGCGATTCGGTCATTGCTGTTGGGGGAGGTTCGGTGATAGATACCGCTAAAGGCGTATGTATTTGCTTAACCGAGGGGACTGATGACCTTCTCGACCACATGGGTGTCGATATTCTGAAGAGACGTAAGACGCCTTTCGTGGTAGTGCCTACCACTGCGGGGACAGGTTCCGAGGTTACCGGGGTCGCTGTGATCGCAAACCCTGCAAAGAATGTGAAGATGGAATTTGTATCGGCCAACATTCTGCCTGATGTTGCTGTCCTCGATGTGAGGATGACAAAGTCGCTCCCGCCACGTCTCACTGCGTCCACTGGCATGGATGCTCTTGTGCATGCTATTGAGGCCTATACGTGTCTGCAGAGGAATCCCTTGAGCGATGCACATGCTCATGCGGCCATCAACCTGATCCGGAAGTATCTGCCCCGAGCAGTTCGAGACGGCAAGGACGAGGAAGCCCGGCTTGCCATGGCCAATGCATCGCTTCTGGCAGGTGTCGCTTTCTCCAACTCCATGGTGGGCATAGTCCATGCCGTGGGCCATGCATGCGGAGGGGTGTTGCGGGCGCCACACGGAGACTGCATGGCGATATTGCTTCCTTACGGGATGGAATATAATCTGAGTGCAGTGTCGGAGCGCTATGCGGAACTCCTTCTGCCATTGGCTGGACCGGAAGTATATGCGCGAACTTCTGCGTCGCAGAGGGCTGAAAAGTCGATTGAGACTGTTCGGGAGATGAGTGCAGAATACAGCAGGATCTGTGGGCTTCCGACTAAGCTGAGGGAGGTTGGCGTGAAAAAGGAGGATTTTTCGGCAATAGCCAGGGCGGCTGTGAATGATGGCGCTATGATAGTTAATCCGGTTGAAGCGGATGAAGACGACGTGCTGGGCATCTTGGAGAAAGCCTATTGATGGGAGGCTGGAGAGGCTATGGAGGGTCGATATAGGGGCTATGCAGGAGAGACTTTGTTGATAGACTTGGGTTCGCGCCAAGTGTCAACATATCCATGGACTGACCTGGAGCGGGAGCTGTATCTGGGCGGCAAGATCATGGCGGCTAAGATAATGCATGACATAGTGGATCCCGAAGTGGAGCCGTTTTCCCCTGAAAACCCGCTGGTTGTGACCACAGGCCCTCTCACTGGGTCAGGGGCGCCCAGCTCCAGCAGGTTCAACATCTCCACATTGTCGCCTCTCACAAACCTTTTGACATCGTCCAACTGCGGCGGGAATTTCGGGTTCCACCTGAAGAAGGCTGGGTTCGACGGCGTAATAATTACTGGTAAATCTCCGGAACCTGTCTGGATAGAGATAGACGATGGCAAGGTCGTTTTCCACGACGCCGGAGAGCTTTGGGGAAAGACGACAGGGGAAACTCAGGAGGCTCTTCCGAAGAACGCAGGGAAGATGGTGATAGGCCCGGCTGGCGAAAACCTCGTGCTTTATGCGTCTATTGTGAGCCAGGAGCGAGTTGCCGGGCGGGCGGGGGTTGGGGCGGTAATGGGGTCGAAGAACTTGAAGGCTGTTACTGCTCGCGGAAGCAGGAGGATGGTTCTTTACGATGAGGAGAAGGCAAAGGAGATATTCAAAGAGTGGGTCAAGGCACTCAGGGGGCATCCATTGACAGGGGTGCAACTTCCTCAACTGGGGTCGGCGGGGCTCGTGGCCCCGATGCAGTACAACAAGATACTTGCGACGAGAAACTTTGCTCGCGGCCGATTTGACGAGTTTGAGGCCGTATCCGGAGAGACACTGCGGGAAAAGCATCTTATAAGGAACAAGGGATGCATTACGTGCCCCATCCAATGCGGAAGGGTGGTGGAGGTGGACGGCAAGGAGGTAAAAGGCCCTGAGCTCGAAACTTTGGGGCTGCTCGGGCCGAACCTGGAGAACTCCAATCTCGAGCTTATTCTGGAATGGAACTATCTTTTGGACGAGCTCGGCATGGATACCATATCCGCCGGCAGCACTGTTGGATTTGCCATGGAGCTTAATGAAAAGGGTTTGTGGGACAATGGCCTCGCCTTTGGCGAGGTGGACAACCTTGCAGACGTGTTCAGGCAGATCGCCTGCAGGGAAGGGATTGGGGATCTTCTGGCCGATGGGACCAAGCGCCTTTCCGAGAGGTTCGGCGGCCGGGAGTTTGCTATACACTCCAAGGGCTTGGAGCTGTCAGCGTATGAACCGCGGCGTTCAGTCGGGATGGGGCTGGGCTATGCCACATCGAACAGGGGAGGATGCCATCTAAACGGGGGATACCTAGTTCTCCTTGAAGGGCTGGCACTCAATATCGACCCGTTGACGACGAACTCAAAGGCGGCGTTGACCATTCTTTTTCAGAACATTATGGAGGCGGTGTCGGCGGGAGGGAGCTGTCTGTTCACGTGTTACCTTGCCATGCCCGCGTTCATGCTGGAGGATGCGAACGCATGGACAACTAGGTGGATCAATCGCGCACTCACTCGCCACGGCCATCTGATGGGAGCTGTTGCGAAGATGCCGGGCTGGATGATGCCGTTTCACTTTCCCGGCCTCTGGCATACGCAGGCTCTTACTGCTGTAACCGGGATGAAGATGACCTTCGGGAGGTTTAAGGAGATAGGAGAGAGAGGATATAATCTCGAACGCATGTTCAACGCGAAAAGGGGAGTGACGGCGGCAGATGATGCGTTGCCGAAACGCCTCACCGATGACCTGCAGGATCCTGAGGTTCCCGGAAGCAGGGTCCCGCTTGATGACCTGAAAAAGGAGTACTACAAACTGAGAGGTTGGGATTTTAACGGGCTGCCCAAGAAAGAGAAGCTGCGCAAGCTTGGCCTGGCGGGGGTGGATTGATTCATGATTGAGGTGCGCATCTATGGCCCGCTCAGGGAGAGATTGGGTACGGGTTCGCTCGAAGTTGAGGCATCGCGGGCGGGCTCCGTCGGCGAACTGCTTGCCGTGGTAAGCGAAGTCACTG
>DUWJ01000134.1 GCA_012842765.1 Bacillota bacterium
AATGTTGCTAGATCCCAAAGCCATGTAATACAATGCCTATTCCGATGCAAGCTGCAATGGGTATCATTGGGATGCGGGTTGCACTGACTTCCTGAAAGAGGATTGGGGCGACTGGCACCGGCAGTAGATTGGCTATATCAGTTGTAGGTATAGCAACTCAAGGGGTATTTGGCTTCTGCGAAGTTCTGGGAGTGGGGAGGTGCTGTTCGGATATATAATGGTGCTTTTGTGCGACATAATCGGAACGTTTAGGTGTCTGTAATCGCTTAGTGGGAGTAGGGACAGCAGTTGAAATCATGGCGCTTGGGGTCGTACAAATCAATCCTGGCCGACCTGAGCCTAGTAGGGATATGCGTTATATGGGGAACGAGCTTCGCCATAGTCAAGACAGTGCTGGGCGACACGAATCCGGCCACTTTTATTGCGGCAAGATTTGTACTTGCTACGGTTCTTCTCGGGCTCGTTGCGGGTCGGCGCCTTCGTGGACTGGACTGGGAATACTGTAAGGCAGGGTTCGCGCTGGCAATCCCCCTCATGCTCGGGTTTTTAACCCAAACTCGCGGGTTGCAGGGGACTACTGCGTCCAAGGCCGGGTTCATCACAGGGATGCACGTAGTTTTTACGCTTTTCCTTGAACAGAAGGTCCTCAAGAATCGCATCATGCCATATCAGATCACAGGCGTTGGTGTTGCAGTTGCAGGGCTTGGCCTTCTCACACTGGACAGGCTGTCGCCTCCGACATATGGCGATATTCTGATCTTAGTGTGCGCATTTTGCTTTGCGGTCCACATAATCCTCCTAGCCAGGTATTCGCCGACCATGGACGGCTTGCTCCTGTCATTTACCCAGATGGCATGGGCTGCGGTCTTTTCGGTGTTGGCTGCAGGATCCGACATAGTCCAGATATTCCAATTCGACAAGGACTTAGTCCTCTCCGTAGCCTACCTTGGTGCAACAGGAACAGCGCTTGCTTATCTCGTTCAGACTACAGCTCAAAAATATACGCCGCCTACACGGGCGGCCCTGATACTCCAGACCGAACCGATTTTTACATCCATCTTTGCGCGGCTATGGTTGGGGGAGCGTCTCAGCGTGCAGCAGGCGATTGGGGCCATTCTCATACTAGCCGGCATTCTGCTGTGTCAGGTTGGTGATATCAAACGATCCAGGGAGGTGTGATGGCTTGAGAGTTCTCGAAATAGCGCTAGACAGAGCCTGCGCGACCGGAGCGGAATATGCGGATGTTCGTGCGTTGCATCAGACGGAGGAGAGGCTCTCTGTTCGCAATGGTGTTGTGGAGCGGGCCACGAGCGGAGTCTCGCATGGCATAGGCGTTAGGGCACTTGTGGATGGGGCATGGGGATTCGCCGCAAGCTGTGTTGTGAGCGAGAGCGAGGCTGCCAGAGTTGCTGCGGAGGCAGTAGAGATTGCCAGGGCAAGCGCAATGGCAAAGAAGTGCGACGTTGTTCTTGCGCCACTCGATCCTGTAGTTGTGGAGTGGGAGTCGCCATGTGCCATAGATCCTTGGTCAGTTCCGAGGGCTCAGAAGATAGACCTTCTCAGGGAGGCTTGCAGCCGCGCGATGTCCGGCGGAAGCGATGTGCGCTATGCATCGGCGTCCATGAATGCGATAAGGGATGATAAGGCCTATGCCAACTCTGAGGGGGCGCGGATTCGGCAGCGGACCACGGTCACTTCGGCGGGCATCAAGGCGATAGCTCTTGGCAACGGAGAGATGCAGGTCAGATCGTATCCTGGGACGTTTGAAGGCAATGTGAGGCAGGCAGGGTACGAATGGATAGAGGAGATGGACATTGCTGGACACGCGGCTGAAATCGGGAAACAAGCTCAGGCTCTCCTCGCGGCCCAACAATGCCCGCAGATAAAGACCACTCTGATACTGGGTACCAATCAGTTGGCACTGCAGATACATGAGTCTTGCGGTCATCCGACGGAGCTGGACCGAGTCTATGGCTATGAGGCGTCTTATGCGGGAACGAGTTTTCTTGATCCTGGCAAGCTGGGAGACTTCAGGTATGGATCTGACTTGGTCAACATCTACGCCGATTCGACGATTCCAGGAGGGCTTGGTACCTTTGCGTACGATGATGAAGGGGTTCGGTCTTGCCGAACCGATCTGGTTAGAAATGGCATGTTCGAGGCGTATCTGATGTCGAGGGAGACTGCTGCAAGGCTTGGAAAGACCAGCAATGGTTGTATGAGAGCGAGCGGATGGGATAGAATGCCCATCATAAGGATGACCAATATATGCCTTGAGCCGGGTAACGAGACCCTCGAATCCCTCATCCGCGGAACTGATGATGGCATATTCATGGACGGGATAAAGAGTTGGAGCATTGATGACAGGCGCTTAAACTTCCAATTTGGAAGCGAGATCGGCTGGCGGATACGCAATGGCCAGCTTGCGGAGATGGTGAAGAATCCAACATACACAGGAATAACTCCAGAGTTTTGGAATTCATGCGATGGTATCGCGGGGTCTGACGAATGGGTGCTGTGGGGCTTTCCTAACTGCGGAAAGGGAGAGCCCAGCCAGGTCATGTTTGTTGGGCATGGCACTGCGCCTGCGAGGTTCAGGAATGTGAAGGTAGGTGTCGGAAGATGGTAGGCCAGGAGCGTGCGCAGGAGATAGTCGAAGCGGCCATTTCAGCCTGCAGAGCTGATGCTGTCGAAGCTGTACTCATGAGCGACGTTGACAACCTTACCAGGTTTGCAAATTCTGAGATCCATCAGAACGCTTCGGTCTCGTCAGACATCTTGTATGTGAGGGCCATTTGTGGAAAACGTGAGGGATGGGCGACTACAAATCAGCTGACCTCGGAAGCTGTTAGGGACGCTGCGGCGCTGGCGGTGGAGATCGCCATGGTTCAACCTGAAAATCCCGATTTTCCGGGTTTGGCAGGGCTGTGTAGATATGAGGAAGCTGGTGGCTACGACGAGCGAACGGCATCCTTTTCGGCCCGCGAGAGAGCCATGGCTGTGAAGGCAATCACAGCCATAGCTGACAAGCATGAACTCAACGCCTCCGGGGCGTTTCGTACGAGGGTTACTGGCATGGCGATTGCAAACTCTGAAGGAGCCAGCGCGTGGATGAGAGGGACAGATTCCGCAATAAGCGCGGTGATCATGACGGGATACGATTCCAATGCCGGATCAGGCTACGCTGAAGCGGCGTCCTGGTCAGCGGGGAATCTTGACGCGCGGGCTATCGGAGAAAGGGCTGTGGAGAAGTGCCTTTCTTCCAGGAATCCTGGTGCATTAGAGCCTGGCGAATACGAAGCCATTCTTGAGCCAGCTGCAGTAGTCGACATGATGGAGACCCTGGCTTTGATGGGCATCAATGGGATATCATTCATAGAGGGAAGAAGTTATGCTAGCGGACGGATAGGTTCAAAGATCACGTCCGATATGGTGACTATCGAGGATAACTGGCATGACCCGGGCCTCTTGCCGCGGCCATTCGATCTGGAAGGGGTTCCGCGACGGCCCGTGACCCTTATCGAACACGGCGTGGCGTCCGGCATGATCTTTGACAGACTTGCAGCCAAGAAAGCGGGGACAGAGTCGACCGGGCATGCCCTTGTTGGGGGCGCCCTCAAAGGCGGCTACCCACTGCATCTGCGGATGAGCCCCGGGGAATCGTCCATTGGGGAAATGGTGGCCAGCACCGGGCGGGGCGTTTACGTAACGCGGTTCAACTACACCAATGTGGTGCATCCGACGAAAACGATTTTTACGGGGATGACGCGGGACGGCACTTACCTTATTGAAGACGGCCGAATAGTTCGGCCGCTGCGGAATCTGAGGTTCACTGATTCAATACTCGACGGAATTCTTGCGAACATAGTTGCTGTGTCGCGCGACACAGAGCTGTTGCCGGTTGCGGGGGGCCGCGGAATATACCGGGCGCCTGCTATCAAGACGGCAAAACTAAATTTCATAGGCACGACTGCGTAGCGAAGAGGAGCTGACTTTTGATCCATGAATGCGGACTCAACATCGTCTAAAGATAGAAAAGTAAGGGTTAGGATCGCGCCATCGCCCACAGGCAATTGCCATGTGGGGACGGCTCGGACTGCTCTGTACAACATGCTTTTTGCGCGGAAATACGGCGGCACATTCGTCCTGAGAATTGACAACACTGACCTTGAACGAAGCACAAAAGAGTCAGAAGAAGGCGTCCTTGAAGGCTTGAGATGGCTGGGAATCAAGTGGGATGAAGGGCCGGACATAGGAGGGCCTTACGGTCCATATCGCCAGCTGGAACGGATGGATACCTACAAGGAAACTGTGGAGAAATTGCTTTCGGAGGGCAAAGCCTATTACTGCTATTGCACCCCTTCAGAGCTTGAGGAAGAGCGCAAGGCAGCGCTGGCTGCCGGAAAGCCTCCTCGATATTCCGGAAAGTGCAGGGAACTGAGTAGTGCGGACCGCGCGAGGCTGGAGGCGGAAGGAAGAAGGCCTGTGGTAAGGCTTCGTGTCCCCGATGTCACTTTGTCTTTTGACGATCTTATACGCGGGCATCAACAGAAAGACATGTCGGAGCGGGGAGATTTCATCATATTCAAGTCTGATGGCACTCCTGTGTACAACTTCGCCACTGTTGTGGACGAGCATTACATGGAGATGAGTCACGTATTCAGGGCAGTCGAGCACCTGACCAACACTTTCGACCAAGTATGCGTATACACAGCGATGGGATGGGAGCCACCTCAGTTCGGACACCTTACTCTAATGCTCAACCCTGACCGCACCAAGATCTCGAAGAGGGCTGGCGCAGTGTATATTGGCGAATTCAGGGAAATGGGTTATCTGCCAGAGGCCGTCATAAACTTCCTTGCCCTTCTGGGCTGGAACCCCGGCACTGAACAAGAGATATTCAGCATAGATGAGCTGGTGGAGGCATTTTCCGTGGACACGCTGTCAAAATCGGACGCTGTGTTCGACATGAAGAAACTGGACTGGTTCAACGGAGTCTACATCAGGAGTCTCACCGTGCCTGATTTGGCCTCCAGAGTTCGCCCTTTTATGGAGGCTGCAGGCTATTCGGTTGACGATACCGACTATCTGGAACGGGCAGTGGCGCTCATCACCGACAGGATAGGCAAGCTCACCGAGGCGCCGGATTTGCTTGGATTCCTCTTCGTCGACGACGTGGAACTTGACCCGAGCGCTCTCAAGACCAAAGCCAAGTTTTCGTACGACGACATAGCGCGCGGGCTTAAGGCGTCTGCTGACGCGCTCGAGAAGGTATCGACGTGGGAGCATGAGCCGATAGAGGAGGCACTCAGAGGGACCGCAACTGAGCTTGGCTGGAAAGCAGGGGAGCTGCTGATGCCTGTGAGGATTGCTGTTACTGGCCGCCGAGTCACCCCGCCTCTCTTCGAGAGCCTTGTGCTGCTGGGCCGGGATCGATCTTTGGCCCGGATCAGAAAAGCCATAGCGCTTTTGGAGGAATAGGGGCATGGGCGGAGATCTCCTTGGCGCATTGAATGAGCCGCAGAGAGAGGCCGTCGTTTGTGTCGACGGCCCGCTTCTCATTCTTGCCGGCGCAGGGAGCGGAAAAACCAGGGTCCTCACGCATAGAGCAGCCTACCTGATATCGGAAAGAAGGGTGCCTCCATACAGAATACTGGCTGTGACGTTTACCAACAAGGCTGCCAAGGAAATGAAGAACAGAGTAGAAGAACTCGTTGGTGCGCGTGCGGACCTCATGTGGATATCAACATTTCACTCTTTGTGCGCGAGAATGTTGAGAGAGGACATACCCTCACTTGGTTACAAGAAGAGCTTTACGATACTGGATGAATCTGATCAAACGGCCGTGGTAAAGAAGTGTCTCGATGACCTCAACATTTCCGGCGACATGTTCAAGCCGCAGGCAGTGCTCGCTGCCATCAGCTCTGCAAAGAATGAGTTGATAGGTCCTGAGGAACTTGAGGCCAATGCACGCGATCCCAGAACTCGTACGATGGGGCAGATATATGCGGCCTATCAGAGCACGCTTGTTCGAGGCAATGCTCTGGATTTTGACGATCTCATAACCCTTGCAGTGAGGTTGCTCCGGGAATGTCCCGAGATTCTCGAGAAATGGCAGGACAGATTCGAATACCTGATGGTAGATGAATATCAGGACACTAACCATGCCCAGTACATTCTCGTCAAACTCCTTGCAGCAAGGAGTAGGAACCTGTGTGTAGTGGGGGATGACGACCAATCGATATACGAATGGCGCGGCGCCGATATCCGTAACATCCTGGATTTCGAGCGTGATTATCCCGAAGCCCGTGTGATCAAGCTGGAGCAGAACTATAGGTCAACCCAGAACATCCTTAATGCAGCGAATTGCGTGATAGCCAACAACAAAGGGCGTAAGGACAAGAGCCTTTGGACTTCCCGAGGTTCGGGCTCTCCGATCTTTGTGTACTGTGCCGAGAATGAAAGGGATGAGGGAAGGTTCATTGCAGACGAGATTCAGCGGCTTGCAGCTCTTGAAGGAAGGGCGTATCGCGCCTTTGCAGTACTATACAGGGTAAATGCGCAGTCGAGGGCGATAGAAGAAGTCCTCTTGAATAGGGGCATGCCGTACAAGATCGTCGGCGGCCTCAAGTTCTACGAGCGGCGCGAGATAAAGGATGTCCTGGCCTACTTGCGAGTGATTGAGAACCCCGAGGATTCCCTTGCCCTTGAACGGATAATCAATGTTCCGCGTAGGGGAATAGGTGATGCTACACTTGCCATAGTCCGCAGACTCTCAGAAGAGGCCGGAGTTCCACTCTACGCAGGGGTCGAATTGGCGGTCCGAGCGTCGGATACTCCGAGCCGAGCCAGGAGCGGGTTATCGCAGTTTCTCCAGTTGATGGAGGGCCTCCAATCGCGCAAAGGGGAGGCTACGGTCTCTCAGCTTGTAGAGATGGTTCTCGAAAAGACTGGCTACATTCGTGAGCTGGAACGGGAACAGACTCTGGAGGCCGAGGGCAGAATAGAGAACCTCAGAGAGCTTCTCACCGTGACTCAGGAATTTGAGGCCAGGCGTATGGAGAATTCTGTTGAGGATGGCGGTGGACCGACAGATATTGGAGCTTTTCTCGAGGAAGTCTCACTCCTTACCGATCTGGACAGGGCAGACCTTTCAGATGATTCCATTACACTGATGACGATGCATGCAGCCAAGGGCCTCGAGTTCCCCGTGGTTTTCATCGCTGGCATGGAAGAGAATATCTTTCCCCTTGCGCGATCCGCCCGCGAGGAGCGCTCTCTCGAGGAGGAACGGCGTCTTTGTTACGTGGGGATCACGCGCGCAAAGGACAGGCTATACCTTGTGCATTCTGTGATGCGCATGATCTATGGTTCGACGATGGCAAACGCGCCGTCGCGATTTCTGGGCGAGATTCCAAAGGAGCTGCTGGCCGATGCGATGCATGATAGGCGAAGCCTCTGGGGCAGATCGGACGGGCCCGCTTCGCCGGTTATACGTGCTCACTCCGTGGAAGGGCGGTCTGGGACAGCATGGAACCGGGGCGACAGCAGTGACGGGGGAGGCGAAAACCACGGCGGGGACGGTAGTGCAGAGTATTCTGCCGGTGATCGCGTCAGGCATGCCAAGTTCGGTGAAGGAACGGTTGTGGCCGTGGCAAGAGGCGGGAATGATTGGGTCATAACAGTGGCGTTCCCCGGAGGGGGAATCAAGCATTTGGCGCAGAGCTTTGCGCCCATGGAGAGAATCTAGCGACCGAGGGGGGTGGCTGAGTTGACTGACGCAGCCAGCAGAGTTGACGAGCTTAGGGAACTGATACGTCATCATAACTGGAGATACTACGTCCTCGATGACCCGGAGATCACCGACGCCGAGTACGACATGCTCATGCGCGAACTGATTGCCTTAGAAGAGGCTCATCCGGAGCTTGCTGATCCTGATTCCCCCACACAGAGGGTTGGCGGCGCTGTGTCGGCCGGCTTTGAGCCGGTGGTCCATGCAATCCCCATGTTGTCCCTGGACAACATGTTCGATGAGGGTTCGCTGCGGGCGTTCGACGCGCGCATAAAGAGGGCGACTGGCCTGGCCAAGGTAGAGTACGTAGCCGAGCCGAAAATTGATGGCCTTGCGATCAGCCTCACATACGAGAATGGGAGGCTCGCAGTTGGGGCAACTCGGGGTGATGGTGAACGCGGCGAGGACGTAACCCATAATCTCAGGACCATAAGGGCTGTGCCGTTGGTGTTGCCCAAAGGCGCTCCCGATTCGGTTACGGTGCGTGGAGAGGTCTACATGCGCAAATCCGAGTTCGAACGGCTCAACCAAGAAAGGGCGAGCAGAGGTGAACCTATGTTCGCAAACCCACGCAATGCTGCAGCTGGATCATTGCGACAACTCGATCCGAAAGTGACCGCGTCCCGCAAGCTCGACGCATTCTTCTACTATCTGCCGGAGGCAGAGCGTTACGGCATCGAGACGCATTGGGATGCGCTTGATTTTATACGCTCATTGGGTTTTAGGGTGAATCCCGAGATCATCTTGTGCGACGGCTTGGGGGAGACTCTGGAGTTCATCCATCGACTGGCCGATTTGCGGCCCATGCTTCCATACGAGATAGACGGGGTGGTTGTAAAAGTCAACAGGCTAGATCTTCAACGAAAGCTCGGGTTTACCTCGCATTCGCCGAGGTGGGCTTCGGCATACAAATACCCCGCACAGCAGGTGCAAACTAGAGTTCGCGACATAATAGTGCAGGTGGGAAGGACGGGAGTTTTGACTCCAACCGCAGTCTTTGAGCCTGTTGATGTCGGCGGAGTCACCGTGAGCCGCGCTTCTCTTCATAATGAGGATTATGTGCGGGCAAAGGACGTGCGTGTGGGGGATGCCGTTATAATCCAGCGGGCCGGGGATGTGATTCCAGAGGTAGTACGGGTATTGGTTGAAGAACGAACTGGAGACGAAAAGGAATTTGAGATGCCGCGGGTATGCCCTGCATGCGGTTCTGAGGTTCTACGGGAGGCTGGAGAGGCGGCTACGCGCTGCATAAGTCTATCATGCCCTGCGAAGATTCGTGAGGGGATGATTCATTTTGCTTCGAAAGGTGCCATGGATATTGAAGGTCTTGGGCCGTCAACAATAGACAGGTTGCTCGATGCGAAACTCGTCGCTGATGTAGCTGACATATATGGGCTCAGGTTGGATCAGCTCGCGGGGCTGGATAGGATGGGTGAGAAGTCAGCGGCAAACCTCGTGGCTTCTATCGAGCAGAGCAAGTCGAATCCGCTGTACCGAGTCATTTTCGCCCTGGGAATAAGGCATGTGGGTGAGAATGTGGCGAAACTGCTGGCTTCACATTTTCATTCAATGGATGCGCTTATCGCCGCCGAGCGTGACGATCTGCTCGCGATTCCTACAATAGGGCCGGCGATCGCTGACAGCGTAGTCTCGTTTTTCTCATCTGAGATGAACCTGGAGACCGTGAAGAAGTTGGCTGCAGCGGGCGTGCGTATGTCGGATGAACCTGAAGAAGCCAAGCCGGCGGCTGTCGAGTTTGACGGCAAGAGTTTTGTTTTCACAGGTACGCTTGCGAACCTGACAAGGCAGAAAGCGGAGGAAGCAGTAGAGAACCTTGGCGGGCGCGTGAGTTCGAGTGTGAGCCGGAAGACGGATTATGTTGTGGCAGGAGAGAACGCGGGGTCCAAACTTGCCAGAGCTAGGGAGCTTGGGGTTGCTGTCCTGTCTGAACAGGATTTTGCTGAGATGTTGGAACGGGCGGGATGCCGTCTTGGTGATGAACGATAATCCTTGTGATGGTGGTGAGTGAATTGAGCATTTCAAAGGAGGAGACAGCCCATATTGCCGAATTGGCTAGGTTGAGCCTGAATGAATCAGAACTTGCTCAGGCACAACATGACCTTTCTGAGATAATCGATTACATGAACAAAATTGCCGGGCTAAATACGGACGGGGTGGCGCTGACCATTCAACCTTGTCCGGTCGCCAATGTATGGCGCGAGGACGTGGTTCTGCCCTCGCTCAATCGTGAGGAGGTACTTGCCAATGCCCCCGACAGGCAGGGCGAGTTCTTCCGGGTGCCAAGGATAATCGAGGCAGAGGGGGCAGACGAATGAAGCTGTGCGACATGACCATTCACGAGCTTGCAGCATTGCTTCGGGCAGGAGAAGTCACATCCACGGAGATAACCGAGTCTGTCTTTGATCGGATAGATCAGGTAGAGGAATCAGTTGGCGCTTATGTGACCACCGCCCGCGACCAGGCGTTTGAACAGGCAGCTGCGGCAGATAAGCGACTGCTTCAAGCGCGGAAAAGAGGAAGTCTCTCTGATATCAGCCCGCTGATGGGGATTCCATTGGCATTGAAGGACAATATCTGTACCCGGGGCATCAGGACAACGTGTGCTTCGAAGATGCTTGCGGATTTTGTGCCGCCATACGATGCGACTGTAGCCAGGCGTCTCGGGGACTTGGGCGCAGTAATTGTAGGGAAGACCAACATGGACGAGTTTGCCATGGGATCATCAACGGAGAACTCGGCATTCCACGTTACCCGGAATCCGTGGGATTTTGAGAGGGTGCCCGGGGGCTCTAGCGGGGGCTCAGCGGCGGCGGTGGCGGCCGGAGAGGCCATAGGCGCCTTAGGGACAGATACAGGGGGTTCAGTGCGGCAACCCGCCTCATTCTGCGGACTCGTCGGATTGAAGCCGACGTATGCACGGGTGAGCAGATACGGAGTAGTGGCATTTTCGTCATCTCTAGACCAAGTTGGCCCTATTACCCGGGACGTTTGGGACTGTGCAATCATGTTGAGAGCAATAGCAGGCCGTGACGAACGTGACGCGACGTCTTCACCTGAACCGGTTCCTGATTACTGCGGATCTCTGAAAGAGACAGACAGAGATTTTACTATTGGGGTGCCTTCCGAATTCATGCATTCAGGGCTCGATAGTGGCATCAGGGAACTGATCGATAATGCAGTGCGTGCTCTGGAAGACGCGGGAGCGCGAATTGTGGAGGTATCGTTGCCACATTCGGACTATGCGATTGCAGTCTACTACCTTATTGCCACCGCCGAGGCCAGCTCGAACCTGGCGCGTATGGATGGGATTAGGTATGGCTTTCGAGCCGAGGATGCCCATGGCGTTCAGGCAGTGATAAGGCAGAGCAGAAGCGAGGGGTTTGGTCCCGAGGTGAAGCGCCGCATCATGTTGGGCACCCACGCGTTGAGCTCGAAGCATTATGATGAGTACTATCTCAAGGCACTGAAGGCACGAACTCTAATACTAGGTGACGTGAAAGAAGTTCTCGAGAAATGTGATTGCATCATCTCGCCGACGTCGCCGACGGTGGCGTTCAGAATAGGCGAAAAGCTAGATGACCCCGTGGCCCTGTATTTGATGGATGTTTACACAACCATAGCTAACCTTTCAGGCATGCCTGCGGTATCCGTGCCATGCGGGACCCTTAAAGGACTCCCTGTCGGAGCCCAACTTATAGGGAGGGCTTTTGACGAGGGCACACTATTTCGCATTGCCCATCTGTTGGAGCAGGCATGCGGCGAGTCGGTAAAGCGGCCGCCACTTGAAGCCATGAAAGGGGGGCGTGACAGATGACTTCGGATTATGAAGTTGTTGTTGGAATAGAAGTCCACGTCGAGTTGGCTACTGAATCCAAGGTGTTCTGTGGGTGCAGGACAGCTTTCGGGGCCGAGCCGAATACCCAAACATGCCCCACATGCTTGGGCATGCCTGGCGCTCTTCCAGTGCTCAACAAGAGGGCATTGGAGTTCGCGATTCGCGCTGCTTTGGCCCTCAACTGTTCTGTAGCAGACTATACTAAATTCGATCGAAAGAACTACTTCTATCCTGACTTGCCCAAAGGTTATCAGATATCCCAGTATGACTGCCCAATAGGGAGCAATGGATACATGGACGTGGATGTCAATGGCGAGTCCAAACGGATAAGGATCAAAAGAGTTCATCTCGAGGAAGAGACGGCCAAACTGATGCATGCCGGAGATGACATTATTTCCGCCAGCCATTCGCTGCTCGATTTCAACAGGTCGGGGATTCCGCTGATCGAGATCGTATCTGAGGCGGACATGAGGTCCGCTGATGAGGCAAGGGCTTACCTCACTAAGCTTCGCTCCATATTGCTTGCTATCGGAGTATCTGACTGCAAGATGGAGGAGGGTTCCATGAGGTGTGAAGCTAACATCTCGGTGATGCCTCGCGGGTCTGAACAGTATGGTACGTTGGTAGAATTGAAGAACATCGCCTCTTTCCGGGCCGTGCACAGGGCCATTCAGTATGAGGCGGCGAGGCAGATAGAGATTGTGAGCTCTGGTGGAGAGGTGGCGAGGGAGACTCGCCATTGGGACGATGCCAAAGGCGAGACTGCGTTCATGAGGGGGAAGGAAGAGGCGCATGACTATCGCTATTTCCCCGAACCCGACCTTGGTCCAATCGTGATTGATAGGGCATGGGTGGAGAAGATCCGAGGTGAGCTGCCTGAGCTTCCTGACGCCAAGGCTGAGAGATACATGCGCGAATGGGATTTGCCGAAGTATGATGCTTGCCAGATCGCAGACTCCGCAGACCTTTCGGATTTATTCGAGAAGACCTGTGCCATCGTGGGAGAGGGGCGAGAGGTTGCCAAGTGGATATTGGGAGAGGTCATGGCGTCTCTTAATGCTACAGGTATTGAGCTGTCGGAATCCAAACTCACCCCGGAGCTTTTCGCAGAGCTCATAGATCTGATGACGACTGGGAAGATATCCGGCAAGATTGCCAAGTCAGTCTTTGAGGATGTTTTTAGTAACGGCAGGCGCCCAAGCGACATAGTGAAAGAGCGCGGATTGCTACAGATAAGCGATGTTGGTGAACTTGTGACCATTGTCGAAAAGGTGATCGACGCTAATCCTGGCCCCGTAGCTGACTATCATGCCGGCAAAGAGAGGGCGTTGGGGTTCTTGGTAGGTCAGGTCATGAAGGAGACTCGTGGCCGGGCAAATCCTCAGGAGACTAACAGGATCCTCAGGGAAGAGTTGGACAAGAGGGCTTGAGGACATATTGTTAAGCTCGAAGAATTTGGGTTGCCCCTCG
>DUWJ01000135.1 GCA_012842765.1 Bacillota bacterium
ACGTATCCTAGGCGTGGCCAAGAGTTTTCTTTCGATCTCACCTGTCGGCACCAAAAACATGTTGGTATTCTCTGGAATACCTGCAATGAGAAGGACCTCGTAATCCGACAGATAGTTTGATCCCGACACTCTAACTGCCCTAACCAGAAAATACGGGGAGTTGAGAAAAGCTACGGTTGCCAGAACCAGAAACAGCAGCACAACTGCGGGAAATGATATGGCCGGCCGGGACTCGGCGTGCGGCTCCTCCTCCAAGCCAGGCATATCAGACATATCAGAAGAGTCAGGCAACGCTTCCACCCCCCTGGCAGCAACCAGCCTGACCCCATTATAACACGATGTCACCAGCGCAAAGAATCACCCAAAGAAAATTCATTGCTCGGCCACAGCCGCACTGGCAGAATCCGTTACTATCTCCACTTCAGCGCCGCAAGCCGCAAGCTTCCCTTGGATATCATCATAGCCTCGATATACATGTTCCATGCCATCCAATGTCGTCTCTCCCCTGGCCATCAGTCCGGCTATGATCAGCGCAGCTCCAGCCCGCAAATCTGGGGCCACAACCCGCGCTCCGGTGAGTTCGTTTACTCCTCGGATTATCGCCGTTCGACCGTCTACGCCTATATGCGCTCCCATCCTCGCAAGTTCGTCCACATATCTGAATCTATTGCTGAATATGTTCTCAGTTATAGTAGATGTGCCTCTTGACACAGTTAGATACGCCGCGATCGGAGCCTGAAGGTCTGTGGGAAATCCAGGATATGGCATGCTCTTGACGGCAATAGGCCCTGGCCTGTCGCCCATAGCAACCCGAACGCAGTCTTCGGTATATATCACGGCTACGCCGGTTTCCGCCAATTTGGCGGCCAGCGCGTCCAGGTGTTCGGGAACCACGCCTGTGATAGTCACATCACCCCGCGTGGCCGCCGCGGCAATCATGTATGTTCCGGCCTGTATCCTGTCGGGCATTACGGAATAATTGGTTGAACCCAGTTCTGATACGCCCACAATCTTTATAGTGTCAGTTCCCGCTCCCCTGATATCCGCCCCTAGCCGAGTCAGGAAGTTCTGCTCGTCTACGATCTCCGGCTCCCGCGCCGCATTCCTGATTATCGTTGTTCCAGACGCCAGACACGCTGCCGCCATTAGATTCTCAGTCGCGCCCACGCTGGGAAAATCGAGATGTATATCAGTCCCCACAAGTCGGGACGCTCTGACCATTATGTACCCATGCTCCTCCGAAACCTGGGCGCCCATGGCGGAAAGGCCGCGAAGGTGCAGATCTATTGGTCGGGAGCCGATGGCACAACCTCCCGGGTATGGCATCTTCACCTCTCCGAACCTGGCAAGAAGGGGACCCAACACCTGTACGGATGCGCGCATCTTCCTCACCAACGGATCCGGGGGGGCCGCCGACGCGATTGTCGTCGGATCGACTGTTACCTCTGTGCGGCCTGTAAAGGAGACTCTAGCGCCCAAAGCCTCAAGGAGCTGACACATTGTCTCCACATCAGTAACTCGAGGCACATTAGAAATCACGCATTTCCCAGACGCCATTATGGACATGGCAAGCAGTTTCAGGCAGGAGTTCTTTGCGCCCGGCGTCGCTATGCTGCCTCTCAGTTCACGCCCGCCGACTATCCTCAAAGTCTCCATCGCAGCCACCTCGCGCGTCTTAATGTATAACGACACCAGGCCTAACCACCGACTACTCTGATCTCAGGAACAAGTTCGACTCCGAATTTCTCATAAACGGTCCGCCTCGCCACATTCATCAGTATCAACACGTCCCGCGCCGTTGCATCGCCCACGTTCACTATGAAGTTTGCGTGAACTCGGGATATCTCTGCCCCGCCTACGCGAAGCCCTTTGAGACCCGCTCCATCGATGTACCGACCGGCCCCTCTCCCCGAAGGATTCTGGAATACGCACCCGGCGCTCGGAAGGTGCAGAGGCTGCTTTATTCTGCGATCCTCCATGTATTCGCTCATCTGGCAACGTATGCTTTCCGGATCGCCCGGTTCCAACACGAGCACGGCCTCGCAGGCGATGAGATCTCCGTGGGACAGCCGACTCGACCTCTGGGCAAACTGCATCTCCTCGCATGACTTCACTGAAATTGACCCATCAAGCAACATGGTGGTCACTTCGCGAGTAAAGTCTCCCACAGTGTGACTGTACGCGCCAGCATTCATTGCCATTGCCCCGCCGAGTGAACCCGGTATTCCCACTGCCCATTCCAGCCCGGCAAGGCCCCGCTCGGCGCAGGCACGGGCCAAAGCCGGCATGCTGACGCCTGCCATTGCGCGAACCCGTTCGCCGTCAAAACTGACGCTGTCCAGGCCCGGACCTATCCTCACTACTACGCCCCGAATTCCTTCGTCCGCAACTAGAAGGTTCGTACCATTGCCCAGAACAAAAAGGGGCAATCCCTCGTTCCAGGCCCATCGCAATACCACAGACAGGCTCTGCAGATCGCGAGGCTGCACAAGCATATCGGCTGGACCACCGATCTGAAACGACGTATATTTCTTCATTGGCTCGTTCAGCGCAATTCTCCCGTTGAACGACTTGGCAAGCTGCCTTGCTTGTTCATCGGTGACCATGCTCGTCATCAAGTTTCCACCGCCCATCATGCGATAGCCTAAAGCCAGCCTCAGGACGAGCCAGCTCCTCGGCGAAGCGCCGTGACGATCTGTAGATGTCGCCCGCTCCCATGGTAACAACTGTGTCGCCAGGGCCAGTCGAATTTCTGAGAAAGTCATCCAGAGCAGCCCTGTCGGCAAGATAGGTCACAGGCTTTCCCTCATACGCCGCAATCCTCTCTGCAAGGTCTCTCCCGGAAACTCCCGGTATAGGCGACTCACCTGTGCCCTCATAGTAGATATCGGTA
>DUWJ01000136.1 GCA_012842765.1 Bacillota bacterium
AATCCTCGAGATCACATTACCTCGATAGTGCCAAGTAAGCCGAACTACGCATCGATCACGAACTGAGCATGCCAACGGCCATCCTTGCCCTGTCCCGCCTCTAGCATGTGATAGGATACTCCTTTCGGGACAATTCCAAGAATGCCGTCCTCCGGCTGCTCAGGTTCAAGAGCCGAGGGAGGCAAAATCACACCGCTTGTGCGCACTGCCAAGCGCATCTCGGCATCGACTGATCCTGCCGGGTCCTTTGATTTCGGATCCGCGAATTTCGGCTCGAAGCTGTATCCCCAAAAGCCCTCTGAATCGAAGAGGTATATGAGTTCGTTCAAGAAATCCACCAGCAAAAGGTCGAGGTCTCGTGAACTCAATACGAATGACCGTTCTGCAGGGGAAGCGCCGGGAACCATATTCAAGATGCTAGCGGACGAGACTGCGCCACGAGTTTCCACCAAAGTGCCGCCGGCGGCGAAGCTTCGTTCAGCAATTGGCTCCAAGATTTCGGCTTCTTCCCATACAGAAGGCAGTATCAGATTTGAAAGGGCAAGCCCGCATCCGGCAAAAAGGAGCTCACGCGTGCTTGCATATACCCGGTAGGCGGCATCGCCCGCCTCACCGAATGGCTCGATGAAGATGCGCTCTGTCGCCATGTGAAATCACACCACTATTCAGTCCTATTCCAGGTCGTCCTCACCCTTGGAAGAGACCCGCGCGATCGAGATGACCTGGTCGCCATCGTCAAGACTCATCACCTTGACGCCCTGAGTGAGCCTTCCCATCTTGGGCACATCCGATATCTGGAACCGGATGACGTAGCCCGCCATGGTAGTTAGCATCATCTCATTTTCCTCTCGCACCAGCTTGACGCCGACTATGTTGCCCGTCTTGTCTGTGAGGCGGCAAGCCTTGAGACCCTTTCCCGCGCGATTCTGGGGACGGTACTCAACCACAGGAGTCCGCTTTCCATAGCCCGCACTGGTTATTATCAAGACGTCTGCGTTGTCGCGGGCAATGTCCATGCCCACAACCGCGTCCCCTTTATCAAGATTGATCCCGCGAACTCCTGCTGCCGTTCGGCCCATCGCCCTCACATTGTCCTGGCGGAACCTGATGGACATGCCGTCCTTGGTAACAAGGAGTATCTCATCATCCCCGCCAGTCATCCTCACAGCGATAAGCTCGTCATCAGGTGCAAGCGAGATGCCGATTATGCCGGACCTCCGTATATTTGCAAAGGCGCTGAGCTCGGTCTTCTTTACAGTACCGTTTTTTGTGGCCATGAAAACGTAGACGTCTTCGTCGAACTTGGACACCGGCATCAATGCTGTAACGGCTTCTCCGGGGTCAAGCTCTATCAAATTGACCACAGCGGTGCCCCGCGCATGGCGCTGAGCCTCGGGTATCTCATACCCTTTCAGGCTGTAAACCTTGCCCATGTTCGTGAAAAACAAGATTGTGTCATGGGTGTTCGTGATAAAGAGGTGCTCCACGAAATCCTCCTCGCGCGTGGCCATCCCGGTGACGCCCTTGCCCCCACGGCGCTGCGCCTTGTACGCATTGATGGGCAGGCGCTTGATGTAGCCCTGGTTGCTCATTGTCACTACAACATCCTCGGCCGCTATGAGATCTTCGATCTCCAGCTCCGAGAAGTCTTGGGTGATCTCAGAGCGGCGCGGATCGCCAAACTTATCGCGGATCTCGATCAGCTCATCCTTGATCACTCCGAGGAGAAGCTGCTCGTTTCCTAGGATCTCGCGCAAATGGGCTATGAGCGCGCACACTTCCTCGTATTCCTGCTCTATCTTCTCACGCTCCAAGCCGGTTAGGCTCTGGAGGCGCATCTCCAAGATAGCCTGGGCCTGTCTGTCAGAAAGCCCGAATTTCGTAATCAAGCCCTCTCTGGCTATTTCTCTCGTCCGGGAAGCCCGAATCAACGAAATTATCTCATCGATGTGGTCCAGCGCAATCCTCAAGCCTTCGAGTATGTGCGCCCTTTCTTCAGCCTTTGAAAGATCATACTGGGTCCTTCTTGTTACTACTTCCTTCTGATGCTCAATGTAGTAGTGCAGCATCTCCTTGAGATTGAGGACCCGCGGTTCGTTGTCGACAAGCACCAGCATGATGGCGCCGAAAGTCGTCTCCATGGGGGTATGCTTGTAAAGCTGGTTTAAGACCACGTTCGGGTTGGCATCCCGCTTCAGTTCCATCACTATGCGGAGCCCTTCCCTGTCCGATTCGTCGCGCAGGTCTGTGATGCCCTCTATGCGCTTGTCGCGTGCAAGCTGGGCAATGCGCTCGATCATCCTAGCCTTGTTAACCTGGTAGGGAATCTCAGTTACGACAATCCTGTGCCTGCCGCCGCTCATAGGCTCGATTCTTGCCCGAGCCCTCACCTTTATGCTTCCTCGGCCCGTGTGGTAAGCCTCGCGGATTCCCTGGGTCCCGAGGATAAGCCCTCCTGTGGGAAAATCAGGACCCTTTATGTGTTCCATGAGGTCCTCTATTGTGGCATCGGGGTTGTCGATCAATTCGATCGTCCCATCTATCGTCTCAACCAGGTTGTGCGGGGGAATATTCGTAGCCATCCCCACGGCAATGCCTGATGAGCCGTTCACCAAGAGCTGCGGGAACCGTGCAGGAAGAACCTCCGGTTCCTTTTTCGATCCGTCGAAGTTGGGAACGAAGTTCACCGTGTCTTTCTCTATGTCTGCGAGCATGTGCGCCGCCAGACGTGTCATCCTCGTCTCGGTGTACCTCATGGCCGCCGGGGGATCCCCGTCAACGGAGCCGAAGTTGCCATGGCCGTCGACCAGTGTGTTCCTCATTGAGAAATCCTGGGCCATCCTCACGAGGGCATCGTAGATGGCTGCGTCGCCGTGGGGATG
>DUWJ01000137.1 GCA_012842765.1 Bacillota bacterium
CCCTGCCTTTGATGAGATGCTCATTACAAGCAATATAGCAGAGGGCGACAAGCCCTCGCAGATAAAAGCCTTTAGGGTACGACTGGTTCCACGCCCTAAAAGCTTGTCATGGGCTCTATGTTTGTGCACAAATGTGCCGGAATCGAAGCTTTCGGCGGAAGAAAAACATGCTGGAGGAGGCCTTCAGAGCCATCAAGTCGGAGGTGAAGAAGCTGGCGAAATCCACCATGGATGAATCGAACTAGCACAGCCTGTGAGGACTCTGACCAAGCCAACGAAGAAACAGATGGCTATTCTCAATGTCTTGGCGTTGTTAGCCCAGCCCAGATCAACCCGATACTGCAGAGCCAGAACTACATCGACTCAGATCCTCCGGCAACAAGCGCCAACTCAAGCGTGTAGTCCAAAGGTCTCGCCGTATTGACAGTCAAGCCCCCTGATAAGAGGGTACTTACGTTTCGCGCGACGTCAAACTCGAAATGCAAGAACAATCGTCATCTAGTATTTCGCCGTTCCTTTCTCGACAGCAACTGATCCTCAAGGAGCCAGATATCTACAATGTCTGCTACGTGATCGGTTACAGGCTTTCCAAACCTGGGCGCTGGTTCATCCCCGTCCTCGTTGTAAGCATGTTTTGCCGTCGTTCTCTGTATTTCTATTACGCCGAGAACAGGCAAAGTAGGTGCGCTCAACCGATGGCCTCCCTCTACATGGAGCTAAGGTTCTTCAGGAAGGCAACCTCTGCGGCTAGCCGATATCTGCCCCTCATGCCAAGCCAACTCACCAACAAAACGAAAACGCCAGAACGCACATGCGCCCCGGCGTCTACATACCGTCATTGGCTAACCTCTACCAGATCACCAATTACGTCTCTGAACGATTCCCGAGTTTGCATTGCCTGTAGTTTAAACGTTTAGCTGCTCAGTCAGGCTGAGATACTTTTTGTCGGTCGCTTGCAGGGCAAGGCTAACCAGCGAGCAGTCGATCAAACACTCCGCTCGCCTACTATCTCCTTAACCTTCATCAGCCTGGTAATGTTGGCCCGTTCCGCCTCGTCGAGCTTCATTGTTATATATTTGATCGAAGCCTCCTGCTGCGGGATGACAACGTGTTCAAGAGCGTTAACTCTTCTCCGGGTCTTCTCAATCTCCCCCGCCAGGAGCTCTACTGACTTCTCCACTTCAGCCAACTCCACCAGGCTCGGCATGGCCTCGGAAAGAAGCCTAATAGCCGTATCGAGCTCTGGAGAGGTGTAGGCGAACCCATAGGGATAGATGTTCGTCCTGTCCTCTTGTCCCTCGAAACTCCACTCGAACTCGGGAACCTCGATATTCATGATATGCCTCCGAGAAGCCTTCAGAGATATCTGCTCCTTTGGATACATCAAGGCCGCATCCACTGCGCTGGATGACATCGCGCCCCGCGCTATAAGAAAGCCCCTGAAAGCCTCGCTAAGCTTCTCATCTACTTCCTCTCTCAGTTCCCTGTCCCGCTTGACCAGTTCGAGGAATTGCTTCATCAGCTCATCCAGCTTATCTTTGAGCAATTTGTGCCCACGAACAGCCATGGCATGGCTCTTTTTGAGCTGGAGCAGCTGCATCCTTGTTGGGCTGACTCTGATCTCCATAGCCCCGATCACTCCCTCGCGGGCTCTGCGTCTTTTTCGGCTTCTTTCGGCAGATACTTCTCGATGAACTCCATCCTGATGCGGCTCAGCTCATCCACTGGCAACATCGCCAGCAGATCCCAGCCTATATCGAGCGTCTCCTCAATGCTCCGGTTTTCATCGACACCCTGCCTCACATACTCCTGCTCGAAGCGATCAGCAAACTTCGAGAAAATCTTGTCAGAGGGAGACAAAGCTGCTTCGCCCAGGATGACTGCTAGCTCCTTGGCCTCCTTGCCCCTGGCATACGCCGCATAAAGCTGGTTCATGGTGTCGGCGTGATCCTCTCTTGTCTTGCCCTCTCCGATTCCTTTGTCCTTCAACCTCGATAGTGAAGGCAATACGTCAATCGGCGGATAGATCCCCTTCCTATGGAGCTCCCTGCTGACTATTATCTGACCTTCGGTGATGTAGCCTGTCAGGTCCGGAATGGGGTGAGTCTTGTCATCTTCAGGCATGGTTAAAATCGGGATCTGCGTAATCGATCCCTTCTTCCCTTTTATCCTGCCTGCACGCTCATAAAGGGTGGCTAGGTCTGTGTAAAGATACCCAGGATACCCACGCCTCCCGGGGACCTCCTTGCGGGCTGCCGACACTTCCCGCAATGCCTCACAGTAGTTGGTCATGTCAGTCAGGATGACCAACACGTGCATGTCAAGCTCGTACGCGAGATATTCAGCAGCTGTCAGCGCCATCTTGGGCGTCGAAATCCGTTCGATTGCAGGATCGTCTGCTAGGTTTATGAAAAGAACGGCACGCTCAATGGCACCCGTACGCCTGAAGTCAGAGATGAAGAAATCGGCCTCTTCAAAGGTGATGCCCATGGCCCCGAAAACGACGGCAAACTGTTCCCCTGTCCCTAACACTCTAGCTTGCCTTGCAATCTGTGCAGCCAACTGCGAGTGGGGCAAGCCCGCGCCGGAGAATATGGGCAGCTTCTGCCCGCGCACGAGCGTGTTCAAGCCGTCGATGGCAGATATTCCTGTCTGGATGAACTCAGATGGATAATCCCTGGCATAGGGGTTTATAGGGCTGCCGTTCGTGTCGAGCCTGGCCTCTGGTATGATCTTGGGCCCATCATCCATTGGCCGTCCCAATCCATCGAAGACGCGTCCCAGCATCTCAGGGGACACGCCTAATTCGAGACCTCGCCCCAGAAATCGGACCCGGGCCGACGTAAGCTCCAGACCGGCTGAGCCCTCAAAAAGCTGCACAAGAGCGTTGGTTCCTTCAACCTCGAGCACGCGTCCGCGCCTGATCTCGCCGCCCCCAACTACTATCTCAACCAGCTCGCCGTATTTAGCTTCATCAACCTTTTCAACGAGCATAAGGGGCCCGGCGACTTCTCTGACAGTAAGGTATTCCTTAAGCAACGTCCTCACCTCCGCCGGCGGTCAAAGCAGCTACGTCTCGTCTGACTTCGAGAGCCAACTCGTCAATTTCCGAGATCTTAGCTTCCTCAATGTACTTCATTCTCGCGATCTTTCCATGCACTGCCAGCTCCGCCAATTGGCCAAACGAAGCGCCCTTTTCGACCGCATCACGGCACGCGTGATCCATCTCCAGTATCACCCTTAGCATCGCCGCCTGTTTCTTCAGGGACGTGTAGGTGTCCACATCGTGGAAAGCGTTCTGGTGCAGGAAGTCCTCGCGGATGCTTCGCGCGGTCTCCATGGTTATGCGTTCTCCGGGCGACAACGCGTCCATGCCCACCAGCCTCACGATCTCCGAAAGACTCGCCTCTTCCTGAAGTATCTTCATGGCCTCCTGGCGCATCTCGACAAACTCGCTGCCCACCATCTTCCTAAGGCTCTCGTCAATCCTGTCCAGATAGAGCGAGTAGCTTGTGAGCCAGTTGATCGCCGGAAAGTGGCGGCTATAGGCCAGGTTCGCATCGAGGGCCCAGAAAACCTTCACAACCCTCAAAGTCGTCTGGGTTACCGGTTCCGACAGGTCTCCTCCTGGAGGTGATACTGCGCCAACCACTGTGAGGGCACCCTCTCTGCCATCTGAGCCAAGGCACGTTGTTCTGCCCGCTCTTTCGTAGAACTCCGATACCCTGGAGCCTAGGTATGCCGGATATCCCTCTTCACCTGGCATTTCTTCAAGACGCCCAGACATCTCGCGGAGCGCCTCAGCCCATCTTGATGTAGAGTCGGCCATTAGGGCGACTGAGTACCCCATGTCACGGAAGTACTCGGCAATAGTTATCCCGGTGTACACTGACGATTCGCGAGCAGCCACCGGCATGTCTGACGTATTTGCAATCAGGACCGTCCTCTTCATGAGGGGCTCGCCGCTCTGTGGATCGAGCAGCTCCGGAAATTCCATCAAAACGTCTGTCATCTCGTTACCGCGCTCACCACACCCAACATAAACCACTATCTCCGCATCAGCCCACTTGGCAAGCTGGTGCTGGACAACTGTTTTCCCCGATCCGAACGGCCCGGGAATACACGCCGTGCCGCCCTTGGCGACAGGGAAGAAGGTGTCAAGAACCCTCTGTCCACTCACAAGAGGTTCGCTCGGTGTCAGTTTGTGTGCGATCGGGCGGCCATGTCTCACAGGCCATCTCTGCATCATTTGGATCTCGCGAACTCCATCGGACGTTTCGATCTTGGCGATTACGTCAGTAACTTTGGCAACGCCCTTGTGAATCCATATTACCTTGCCCGAAATTCCGGGAGGAACCATAACCCTGTGCTCCACAACAGGCGTCTCCTGCACTGTGCCGAGAATGTCCCCGGGAACCACCTTTGAGCCAACGCCTGCTCTCGGAACAAAGTCCCATTCTCTCTCCCGATCGAGTCCCGGAGCTTCCAGTCCACGGGATATGCGATCTCCCGCCATATCCCTGATACGGTCGAGCGGTCTCTGAATGCCGTCGTATATGGACCCTATCAGTCCCGGGCCCAGTTCCACTGAGAGAGGTTCTCCGGTAGTATAGACTGGTTCCCCGGGCCCAAGCCCAGCAGTCTCTTCATACACCTGTATCGAAGCGCGGTCCCCTCTCATCTCAATGATCTCGCCTATCAGTCGCTGCTCGGAGACGCGCACGACATCGTACATCTTGGCCCCCGCCATCCCTGAAGCGACAACCAGAGGCCCCGATACTTTTACAATAGTTCCTACGCTCGTTCCACGGTTCATATCAGGCATTCCCCTCTCTCCCGAACAAGATGTCGGCGCCGAGCGCTTTCTCCACCGTCCGTCTTATCTTTTCCATGGCCGCTCCCTGTCCCCCTCGGGTATCAGGTATGGTGAGCACTACAGGCAGCGGCGCCTGGCTGTACTCTGTAATTACGTCGATGATCTCGCTCGCGTGGGTTTCAGTAATATATATAACAGCATAATCACGGCGCGCCGCCGCGCGGAGCGCCTCCTCTGCTTCCTTGCCATTCTTCGCGGGGAAGACCGATACACCAAGAGCCCTGAAGCCCAAGATGGAGTCTTCGTCCCCGATAACCGCAATCTTATGCATACGCACCACTCAGCCTCTCACGGATCACATTCGGCGGGATCTTGTTCATCTTGCCAACAAAAATCCGGCGCAGCTTATCAGCCTCGAGCTCTCTTGCGCCAAGGTAGGCAAGGGCAGTCTCGTAACCCACTACAGCTTCTCCCTCAGGCGCTATCTTACTAAAAAGATAGCTTTCGGCCAGGTTCTCCAGCGCGACAAGAGATCCATTGGCAAGCCAAGCGTTCATGGCATCCTCGACCAGCCGGGCATAGGGCGTATCCCTGAAATAGGCCACAAACTCGCTATCAGGCTTTTCATATACTCCGAGCAACGCCCCGGCGTCCAAGGTCCCGTGGGGGACTAAAACGTCACTGGCGAAACAGGCGTCCTTGCCTATGGCACGCAGCCTCATACAGATCTGAATGTTAGTGAGATCCGCCATGGTCGCCACGATCTCCTCCAAGCGCACAGCCCGTCTAGAGACTGCTACATGGTGGAAGTAGTCGTAAGATGCGCGGTCAATGACGAAATCAATGTACTGAGGATCTCTGCCATGCCGCATGTATGCTTCTACCGCCTTGTGGCCAGCATCAATTATCGCATCCTCAAGCGGCGTCGTCGCTAAGATCTCATCTGACCCGTCGAAAGCCACGAAATCGTCGCGCTCGCCCGGATCATCTTCCTCTTCCTCATCAACAGGATAATACTCGAGCATTATGGCATCAGCATATTCTCCGAGCCGATCAGGGTCGATCCATCCGACTTGCGACAACCCAAGCCCCTCCCGGACGATCATGTCCCGATCCCGTTTGACCAGCCGAGACTTGAGATGGACTTTCATGTTGTGAAAATCGTGTTTAGCTCTGAATACCCCAGTCAACTCTGGATCAGGCGAAAGCTCGGCAATAAGCTGGTGCACGCGCACAAGCTCCGCATCGATGATCTCCTCATAACGTTCAGGAACGATCTCACGGCCCTGTCCATACTCAGTTTCGCTGAGAATTCGAACAAGCTCCTCAGGGCTGCCTGCGTCTATCAGGCGGTTGAACTTGGCTCTGTCCACCATCCGGTCCTCAAGAGCCCAGATCCTTCCCGATACGTATGCAAACCTGTCATCGAAACCCAAAGCTACGACCTCCCGAATAGAGCCTCTGCAACAAGGGGCGCAAGCTCGTCTTCGCACAACGCCAACAACGAATCTAAGGAACAATCCACCTCAACGGTGGATGCTCGAAGAATGAACCCGCCTGTGAGATCCGCTGTTTCCGTCGAAAGTTTAAGTTTGGTCTGCTTTCCTGCCGCCGCCAACTCGGAAGCTGCTTCTTTCACGAAGTCAGAGCCGATCCGCCCACGGTCAGGAAGCGCAACAACCAGTTCTACCTGGCCTGCCGGGGCCGCATTGATCAACATCCTCTTCATGATCCCCAAATACTCTTCATCCGGCAACGCACGTATCGTAGCAGGAATCTCCGCCATGAGCTTGTCAACGGCATCGCCCTTGGCACGAAGCATAGCATTGCGCACATCGAGAGAACGCATGATCTCGGCGCGTCTCTCCTCCTCGCGCGCATTTGCGCGGGCTCTTTCGACAGCACGCTTCCTTATTTCATCCGATTTTGCTTCGGCTTCCCGTTGAATCTCAGCGCACCTTTCATCAGCGGCGTCCAGAATCCTATCTGCTTTTTCGCGTGCTTCATCCAGAATTCGGCCCTTCAGTCTTTCGAGGTTTTCCATAATATACACTCCCGGCTGATCAGACGTTGATCGACAGTACCATCAATAGGCTCGCGAGGAGCGCTAAAACTGCGTACGTCTCCACCATGGCAGCTAGGATTACCGCTTTTCCCATTTCCTCCGGTCTCTTTGCAACAATGCTAACGCCGGACGCGGCGACCTGCCCTTGGAATATAGCGGAAAGCCAACCCAGAGCCGCTACGGGGACAGCAGCAAGGATGAACATGATCCCCTGATTAACAGTGAGCGCCTGGATTGATCCACCCAATACTCCTATCTTGACCATGATCGACAGGCCCGTAAGGAAACCGTAGACTCCCTGAGTGCCGGGAAGGGCCTGGAGGATCAGGATCGAACCGAACTTGTCAGGATCTTCGGTAATGACTCCTGCGCCGGCTCGTCCCACCATTCCGACGGCCTTGGAAGATGCGTAACCGCCAGGAATTACGGCGAGTCCAATCGCCATGAACCCGAGAAGTGTGCCTAGTGTGAAATCCATGTGTGCTATGCCTCCTTAGAGTTTTCCACCGTTACGTACTTTGTCGACATGCCAAATGGCATGAATCTTCGCCCTCCAGCCTCAAAGAACTCGCCGAAGAACTCCACGTACTGGAGGCGGCTGGAGTGGACGTAAGAGCCAATGATATTGATGAGAATATTGAAGAGGTGGCCGAATGCCAACCCCACTACCGCAATGACCGGACCAACTACGGGAATACCCGCGGGCCTCAGAAAGAGATCGTTCATGACAGAGGCCAAGACAGTGCTTGTAAAGCCCAAGCCAAATAGCCTGGCGTATGATATGACATTGCTCATGAACCCAGTCGTGTTGTAGAGCGATATCAGCCCTGCACCTATTCTCTTAATGGGATTCTTGTGCTGGCGGCCCTGAGTGGCAATGAGCCCTATGGCTGAGGCAATCAGAAACCATTTTGACACAGCCGCTATCGCAGGGCCGTTCGGGCCGAGGGCTGTAGCGCCAAGGGTCAGCATCAGGCTCGTCAGCCAAACAAGCCAGAATCCCTGGTCATATATGGCGGATAGCCATTCGCCCTTCTTCACATTGTCAATACCCTTGATGATAATCCCCCAATACAGATGGATGATGCCCATCACGAAAGAGAGAATGAGAAATGTGGTCGGGCTCTCCATCGGATCAAAGAGGATTGCGGTATCCCAACCAAAAAGACGCTTCGGCAGATCACCCAGCCAACCGCCGAGCAGCGCGCCTACGAATATGGTGGCAAATCCGCACATGGCAATGAGGTCAAGAAACCCACCTTCACCAGGTCGGGTATGGGTCTTCTTCATGAGTTGGAAGGCGACCAAGGCAATAAAGATGCCATAGACGGCATCTGTCATGCACAGTCCGAAGAAAACAAGAAAGAATGGGCCCAAGTATGGGCTGGGGTCGATAGTGCCCTGCTTGGGGTATCCCATGGTCTTGGTTATCACTTCAAAAGGAGCCACAAGCGGCTTATTGGAAAGCTCTACCGGAGCCTCTTCATCCTCAAACCGCGGCCTGTCCAATACCACGATATCATCGGCGATCCCTTCAATCTCGGCTCGCAACTCCTCGAGGTCCTTAGTCTGAACCCAACCTTCGACCATGAATGTATGTTCAGTGCCGCCAAACCTGTTTGTAATGGCGTATTTCTCACGTTCAAGGTAAAAATGGTCGTGAAGCACGAATACGCGGGGACGGTCCTCCACGAGGGCATCGATCTCCTGTTCGATCTGATCGCGTCTTCGATAAATGCTATCTAATTCCTTTCGCAGACGTGCAATGATATCCCTCGGGACACCAGAATACTGATCCAGCCTTACCTCGGCAAAACCCGCCTGCGACAACGCGCGAGCCGCCTCTTCAGCCTCGGAAAGGGGATATGCCGTCAGTAAGTAAGCTCGCTCACCGTCGACGCCCACTAGCTCCCAGGCGAGTCCTTCCACAATCTCGGAGGCTTCAGCGAGGGATGCCTCGAGTTTCCGCGCATCGGCAGTCCCCAGCACGAGCTCTACATGGCGTCCGGTGCGGATCTCCTCGATCGGCGCATCCAGACCCTGCCACGGCGCAAGTATCTCAATCGATGTCAGGATGGAAGCTTCATTAGTTGCCAGTTGAGCGAGGGTGTCTTCAATAGCTTTGGCCCGGCTGTAAATATCGCGAGCCGCTTCCGCCCCGCCTTCAGCATAAGCATTCCATTCGTCCTCAGTCATGTACAGACGGAAACCTGAAAAGTTCTGAACAATGTCCCGTTTTATGTGTCGATGCTTACCCATCATGTCGATGGTGTATGAGAGCTCCGCCAGAATGCTATCGAGCTCGGCGATTCTTTCAGAAGCGTCGTAGGGGCATGCAAGATCCAGGAGTTCTTCGTCAGCAAGATCCTCGCCAAACTGGCTCACCTCTGCAGTGCCCAGTTGTTGCAGGACGTCTATGACATCTCCGATCCGTGACTCATGCCCTAGCACGGTCACTCTGCTCATCTCAGAGATCGCCAATAGAACTCAACACCTTCCCAGCGGCCGACTTCAGAGCCTTGTCCCAGTTTGATCTCGCTATACCGTCTAATTCCTTCACCTTGGACTCAACTTGCTTCTTCGCCTTGTCAGCCTCGGCCGCCCTACGAGCGCGCGATTCGTCCTCTACCCTGGCTGCCTCAGCGATGGCCGAACGTTCGGCCTCTACAACAGACTCTCTGGCTCTCTCCTCCGCTGCGGCCACTCGAGCCCTAGCTTCCTCAATCGCAGCGCGCACGATCTCGTCTGCCTGGCTTTCAACATCACGGATCTCATCTATCGCCTCGATGCTCAATGCCAACAACACCCCCACATCGAGCAGAAAGGACCCATGCACTACACATTGTTGCATGGACTCATCCGGGATTATACTACAAATACATGGTCTGGTGCAACGATAGAAGAAGTCACA
>DUWJ01000138.1 GCA_012842765.1 Bacillota bacterium
GGAACAAAATAGTCGCCTGCTCCTTCAAAACGCAAGATTCCAAGAACCAGGCATTGATCGGCAGTTACACCGGACTCAAATTCGGCGCAATCGAGAATCTCAAAATTGGTCACATGTGACAGTTTATGGCGAAACCACCGCTGACGCGCAAATTCCGAGGGTTTGACCGCCGAATATGCTTTCTCTGGCGAGAATTCCGCCAAAGCAATACACCTCCGCCTAATTGCAAAGGACCCGGACACATCCCGTCCGGCGGGCGGGCGCACCCGGGTCCATAGCTCTTCAAGATCTAGTCTTTCCCTCAGCAGCGTTTTACGCCTTCATTGCTTCTGAAATAACCTCACCAAGGCACTTGATTCCCACATCAAGCTGCTCCAAGCTTGCATTGCTGAAGTTGAGACGCATGGCGTTCTTCCCACCACCGTCTGCATAAAATGGCACTCCAGGTATGTAGGCTACGTTCTTCGCAGCCGCCTTCGGCAGCAGTTCAGTGGTATCAATATGCTCAGGAAGCACAACCCAAATGAAAAGGCCACCTTGTGGATGCGTCCATCGAGTCCCCTCAGGGAAATGCTTTTCGAGGGCCTCCAGCGCTGCGTCGCGCCTGATTGCGTAATCCTTTCTGATCGACTTCAGATGCGGCTCGAGATACCCGCGAGTACAGAACTCGTAGATCATCCTCTGAGACAGGTTTGAAGTGTGGAAATCAGTTGTCTGCTTGCCCTGAGCCAATTTCTCGTGAATCTCCGGGGGCGATATCGCATATCCCACGCGAAGTCCCGGCGAGATGAACTTCGAAAAGCTCCCTAGGAATATGACGACATCATTCTCGTCATAGCTTGCTATTGAGGGAACCGGCTCCCCATCGTATCTCAACTTAGCATAGGGGTCGTCTTCAACCACGATCACGCCATGCTTGCCGGCGATTTCAGCAATGGCTTTTCTTCGTTCAGCTGGTAACGTAACTCCGGTCGGGTTTTGGAACGTAGGAACCACATACAACATTTTTGCATTGTGGCGCACTATCGCTTCTTCGAAAGATTCCGGAATTATTCCATAGTCATCCGAATCCACACAACCAAATTCCACTTCATACGTTTTGAATATTGTGAGTGCTGCTAGATACGTAGGTCGTTCCACCAACACGCAGTCGCCAGGGTTAATGAAGCATTTCGCGGCCAAATCGATGCCTTGTTGCGCTCCTGAAGTGATTAACACTTGTTCAGTGGTCGCCTTCATCCCCTGTTCAGCAACGGCGCTTGCAAGCCATTCTCTGAGCGGTGTATAGCCCTCGATCGTCGAATACTGCAATATCTGCTGGCCAGCATCTTGCATGAGCTCATCGGCTATCTTGCGAAGCTGCTCAGCAGGGAGTGCGTCTGGCGAGGGCATACCCCCTGCAAAAGAGATGATGTCCGGGTTCTCGGTGAGCAAAAACATGTTGCGAACGACATCACCGCCGAGATCGTGCATCCTAGTTGCGAATGCAACCTTCTCCAATGGATCATCACTCTCCTAACTATGTTGGATCATGTCGGCCCAAATCTAGTATTCTCCACCTATCTTTCTGCACCTGCAGCCTCAGCGGCAGCTATCCCTGCTCTCAATGCAGCCAGGTTGACCTCGGCAGTGCCCCGAGGCACTCTAGACGAAACCGCGTTTTTCAACGATTCCGGAGAAACCAACTTGGCCACAGTATTCAGTACGCCCAGAGCTGCCACGTTGGCGCTTATTGATCTGCCTGTAGCTTCCACAGCAATGTCGGTAATGGGGAACTTGTAAACGACCCCGGAAGTCTCCGGAATGGAAGTGATAAGTCCAGAGTCGACTATTACTGTTCCTCCCTGGCAAGCGCTTCCCGCAAAGCGTTTGCATGCCTGGTCTGACATGAGAAGAAGCACATCGGGGTTTGTCACTTTCGGATAGTCTATCGGCTCGTCGCTAATGATAACCTCTGCTCTGGAAGCGCCGCCGCGTGCCTCCGGTCCATAGCTCTGACTCTGAACTACCTCATGGCCGTCGTGCATTGCAGCCTCTGCCAAGATTATTCCGGCCAGAATCAGCCCCTGTCCACCATAGCCTGAGAGCCTAATCTCACGTCTCATCTGGCAGCCGCCTCCTTTGCCCGCTCGATTACTTCGTCGTACACCTCGGTGTACTCGGGGGCGTCTCCTCGATAAAACTCACCTATTATTATCTTTCCGTCTAGATCAGCTGGGTCCAGCTTTGCAGCGGCTGCTGCATTAATGGAGTTTTTCCGGAACCACTCTATCATGTCAACAGGGGTCCCCATCTTGTTCCTTCGTCCAAAGTATGTGGGACACTGGGTGACAGCCTCAACGAACGCAAATCCTGGAGTCTGAATAGCGTTCTCCACGTAGTTCGACAACTGCCTGGCGTGGGCTGTCGTGGCCCGAGCAACATAATTGCCGCCAGCGGCCCTGACGAGCTCGCACATGTCGAAATTTCGTTCCACGTTGCCATATGGAGCAGTGCTAGCGTATCTTCCCCTAGGGGTCATAGGCGAATACTGACCATTGGTCATGCCATAGATCGAGTTGTTGAACATGACAGTGGTTAGGCCGACGTTCCTCCTGGCCGCGTGGATCAGGTGGTTGCCGCCGATGGCGGCAGCATCGCCGTCTCCTGTGAGAACTATCACATGCAGATCCGGCCTGGCGATCTTTATTCCAGTGGCAAATGCCAGAGCCCGCCCGTGTGTTGTGTGAACCGTGTTGAAATCCAGATACCCGGGAGCACGAGAAGCACAGCCTATCCCTGACACTATGCACACTTCGTCCTTGGGAAGATCCAACCTGCCGATGGCTCTCAGAACAGCGCCGAGAATAATGCCGTGTCCGCATCCTGGGCACCAGATATGCGGCATGAATTGAGTCCGTAGATAATCATCAATAGGCACTGCCACCAGTCACACCTCCTCTATCTTGGCTACTATTTCAGCTGGGGCTATGGGTTCGCCGTCAACTCGGGAGTAACCCACAACCTCGCACCTGCCCTTGGCTGCACGCTCAACTTCACCGATTAATTGCCCCATGTTCATCTCAGGCACTATGATTCTGTCAACCCTGCCTGCGATATCGCCAACGAGGTCGTATGGGAACGGCCAAATCGTCTTCAGTTGAACCATTCCTGCCCTAATCCCCTTTTCACGTGCAAGCCTTACACTTCGGCGAGCGGATCTAGCAGTTATGCCACAGGCAACAACAACAGTATCTGCATCGTCCAGGAACTCGTCTGATGTGAATGTGATTTCATCCGCGGCAGACTCTATCTTTGAGTAAAGCCGCTTCATAAGTCGGTCAACTTTCGGCGCTGCCGTTGTTGGAAACCCGGTCTCGTCATGATACAATCCCGTAACATGCCACCTGTATCCCGTTCCAAATGGCGCCATAGGAGGCACGCCGTCAGGGCCTGCCGCATATGGCAAGTATTCCTCAGGCGGAACATCGGGCTGAGGCCTGCTAACTATCTCGATCTCAGACTGATGAGGAATCGCCACTTTCTCCCTCATGTGCCCCACAACTTCGTCCATGAGAAGAATAACCGGTACCCTGAGCTGCTCCGCTATGTTGAACGCCTTGATCGTAAGGTCAAATACCTCAGGAACAGTGGATGGGTAGAGGGCAACTATGGGATGGTCACCGTGCGTTCCCCATCTCGCCTGCATCAGATCCGCTTGCGCCGGGGCAGTAGGCAAGCCCGTGCTCGGTCCCGTGCGCTGAACATTCACTATTACGCATGGAACCTCGGTGAATGAAGCAAACCCGATATTCTCCTGTTTCAGAGAAAAGCCGGGACCAGAAGTAGCCGTCATTGACTTGGCACCAGTGAGTGAAGCCCCTATAACCGCTGCCATGCTGGCTATTTCGTCTTCCATCTGTATGAACTTCCCGCCGACCTGTGGGAGCTTTTCCGAGAGAAGCTCGGCAATCTCCGTAGACGGCGTTATCGGATAGCCTGCAAAGAACCTGCATCCTGCGAGAATCGCAGCTTCCGCGCAGCATTCATTGCCTTGCAATAGCCTAAGATCCCTGCCATTATGCCCGGGCATCCGCAACATCCTCCCTTCCCCGTGCAACTTCCTTGGATCTGCCGCCCACCACACGTATGGCAAAATCAGGGCACATAATCTCACAGGTTTCGCACTTGATACAATCTTCAGGTCTTGCTAAAACAACTTTTCCGTCTGCCGCTGCCTCAAGAACTTTCTTTGGGCACATGGCGATGCATATACCACAGCCCTTACACCATTCCTGCCTCACGAGGACTGGAACCTCGGGGCTTTCCGCAGAAGTCATGGACTCCCCTCCACATCTTTTGGTTAGTTGGCCGAGAACGAATGTCTGCAACTCGGATGTGGGATCTCGGCCGAGCAGCCCTCTGCGACAGCTTTTGCCAACAGCCAAGGGGCGCTCTACCCTATCCGGCATATAGCTGCAGAACATGTTCAGGACATCGCCTGCCAGCGTTCATCATTCCATATGTTCACGATGTTCACGCAGTTCGATCCAACAACAAATCCTCACAGAAATAAAGACAGCCCGCAAACGAGTGCGGGCCAAACAGACAAGGAAAGGTCACAGCCACAGACAGAACGCCTCTGTATCGTATAGCGTACAATCCTGCAAGTCATCCTCAATTCGGTTGCACATGCGTCCGGGCATTCGATCATCTCAGTAACCCCTTGTGCACTGGCGATTAACGCCCCAACATCCCCGTGTTTACCTAGGCCAGGAAAACCGATTGCCTTCTGTACGGGATAAACGGGAATCATTTTTACTTTCAAACCAGTCCAGGGCATCAACCATTTCATTTTTCTTCGCCTCGCGTCAGCAGCGGCAGTTACGGCCATAGGCCAGCCTACCCCCAAACTCGTTTTTGCCTGCCTACATGTGACAATGGCAAGGTCATGCAAAAGGCCCCATTCACTACGCAACCGAGGAATGAGAACAACTGTATACTTCACCTCTTCAATTCTATCACTTTGATGCGGACATATGCAATCTTGTATGAACCTGCCTTGGCTGCCAACACCATAGTAACAATGCTAAAGAACATAAGCCGATTTGTCATAGTACTTGGGTGCTCTCCGCAAGGCCTAGCCTGTAAGGACAACATCAGTTGCATGCGATTCTTTGGACCATAGCGAGCATAAAGAAGAAGAGGCCGCTTTCGCCCGTAAGCTCCTCTTTTTCAACTTCCCATGACGTTTCCCGTCTTAACGCATGCGTTAAGAGATATATGGCGGCAGTGACTTATCCCAATCTAGCGAGTTGTATCTGCGCATGACACTGAGAAGATCACCTATGTCTATGGCTTCAACAACATTTCCGTCGCGCCCTACCACTGTTCTGGCCTTGAACATCGAGTTGAGAACAGCCTCTTCAGTCGCCTCAACCACTGCAAAAAAGAGTGCGGATATCGCATCGCCCGCGACGACCTCTGCACTGAGCGTTGCAGGCTCTGAATGTGGAACACGGAAGGCTGTTGAGAAGGCTATGAAGAAATCGCCTGACCCATTGCTTCCATAGAACCCTGTTCGGGCAAGGCCGAGGCTGGCCCTTGCCGCCAGTCGCCTCAGCTGCCGCTGGTCCAATGGGGCATCAGAAGCTACAACCACCATAACAGAGCCATCATCAAGTTGTTCCCGAGAGCCATTGTCGAAATGCTCCTGATAGGTATAATGTCCGAGCTCCCGCCCGACAGGCGCTCCGTTTACCGTAAGGACTCCGCCGAAGTTGGACTGGACCAACACTCCGATGGTGTATCCGCCCAGGCTGTTCGGGACGACTCTGGACGCCGTGCCAATTCCGCCTTTCCACCCCATGCAACTGCTTCCTGTGCCTGCGCCCACAGCTCCCTCTTCGACCAGCCCAGTCTTCGCAGATTCAAGGGCGTCGTACACATGTTCCTTCCGGACATGCCTTCCCTGAATATCGTTCAAGTAGCCGTCATTCACCTCCCCAACCACGGGGTTGACAGTACTCGTTGAGATGCCGATATCACCATTTCGCTCAACAGACCATTCAATCAATGCATCGGCGACAAGACCTACGTTCAGAGTATTCGTGAGCAATATAGGCGTTTCCAGCACACCTGTCTCGTTAATTTGGTGAATGCCTACGGACTTGCCATAGCCATTGAAAACATAGGCTGCCGCAGGCGCCTTCTCACGGAAAACATTGCCCCCATGGGGACGAATTGCCGTCACTCCTGTTCTGGCAGGACCCTTCCCGGGAACAAGCTCGCCCTCGCCGTGCACTACAGTGCAATGGCCAACCATGACCCCATCCACATCTGTAATGGCATTAAACTCTCCGGGCGAAAAGATGCCCGTGTGTATCCCTATCTCCCTGGCCCTAGGCCTACTTGCTTCTGAAACGCCACACATTGAAAACATCACCTGCCCGTGGATTCTCAGTTTTGCACTTTCACTTCTCTGCTGATTCTTGTGCTTCCTCAACACTGAAGGCGCAATCGTAAAATGCGGCCTGAAGCCCGATATCGCCCACGTGTTCTCCTATGA
>DUWJ01000139.1 GCA_012842765.1 Bacillota bacterium
CCACCTATCGTCGAATGGGTTATGGTGGAGCATGACTGCGATCTTCTGCCCTGCAGACGACGCAAAGTGCAAATCGCTATCGAGCCATTTTAGTTGCTCGCGTCCTATGACCCCGTTGTCTGACGGATGTGCTGGATGGTCGTACGTGTTGACCAAGGCAAAGTGCCACCCGCCCCAATCAAAGGAATGATATAGGGGGCCGAAATGGCGCTGAAAGTACTCGAATCCGTCCACTTCTCCAACGCGCTGCCCGTCATGGTTTCCCATCACGGCAAAGACGGGGAATTTGGCGTAACCGTCGAGAATATTCCACATATCGTCGAAGTCGCGATGGTATGTGTCGGCGTTGCTTTCCACGAGGTCTCCAAGAAGAACCACGAAATCCGGCTGGATAAGGTTGAGTTCCTCAATAACCTCAAGAAGCAGGGTGTTTAGAGAAGCGTCGGGGTCGTCGCCGGATGATTTCGGATTGTTCAGATGGATATCGGAGATGATCGCGAAAACAGAGTCTTCGGGATCGACTGTAGTTATGCTCACCGCGTTCGGCTGTCTGTCCTCCATAAGCAGTGTGTTTCCGCACAATGCGGACACTGCCAGGTCATACAGGTTGATCGGCGTATCCTCAGGGATTGTTGCCTCCATGCTCCACCTGCCATCCGGCAAGGCTGTGGCCTTGTGTGGGGTGAGAGAGATTGCGGAAGCCTCAGACGAACCGATCTTGGGGAAAAGCCGTATTTTCCATTCCACGCTAGTGGCGGATGTCGGACTATCTTGAACCGGAGAAATCACTTCTATGGAGAGCGTCCCTTCCGGCTTTACGAAGGCGGGCAGGGCAAGCTGGGGAGAGACTATTCCATATTCCCCTCTCGGCTTTGCCTTTGGCTGCTCAGGCGGAGCTTGGGGAGGCGTTACTGCCTGGCCCTCGGATCCTGTGAATTTGGCCGGCTTGGCCCTCTTGAGATCGGCTGCGTAGAGGTTCCAGCCTTGTCCCAGATCAGTGGCGAATATTATGCGTCGTCCGTCGTGGGAGAACGAGGGATACTTCTCAGCGCCCTCAAGATCAGTCACGCGCCACAGATCCCCTGTGGCTACGTCGGCCATCCATATGTCCCATGTTCCGAAGTGATTTGACATGAATGCTATTTGAGTGCCGTCATTGGACCAGCGTGGGCAAACAGAGTCGCCCGAGAGCGATCCGGTCAGGCAGAAAGCGTTCTTCTCAGGACTCTCGTGATTCTCCGGATTCTCAAGAGACATGATCCATATGTCGAATCTGTTGCCATTTCTGTCTGATTGGAACGCAATCCTTGAACCATCAGGGGACCAGTCAGGGCAGCCATCATCCGACATTGATCGGGTGAGACGGATTGCGCTATCATCATTGACACTGCCGTCGAGGTCTATTCGCCATATGTCCCAGTTGCCGCTGCGGTCGGACTGGAATACGAGGCTCTTTCCATCAGGCGACCAGCTTGGATACGTATCATAGCATAGCCCATCAGTCACTTTTATGGGATCTGAATTGTCTGACGCGTTCCATATCCAAATGTCCCACTTGCCAAACAGTTCGTCGGGACTTTCTAACGCGCTATAGGCTATTCTGCTTCCGTCAGGAGACCATCGCGGGAATTCCTTGGGGCTTTTGTCGAAGGTGAGCTGGGAATGCTCATTCCCGCCCCGAAAATCGATGAGAAATAGATTTGTCTCTGTATTCTCCAGAGTGCTCCGAGCACTCTTCAGTTTTCCCATGGTGAACACGACGCCGCTGCCATCTGGATTCCAGTGAGAATGAACTCGGTCTACGAATGGGTATGAGGTGCTAGAGACCATGGTACTCAGTTGAAAGATGCCTTTTTTTGACATGTGGACAGGGTCGCCAACATTGTACCTGATCTTTGCGGCTCTCATTTCTGATTCCGCCGAGACCAGCTTCCTACTGGGATCGTCGGTGATGAATTCCTGAGCAGTGGGGCGGATGTAGTAGCCGCCGTGGTATGGCGGGAAATCCTGCCCCTGAACGAGCACGCCTGTTACTTTTGCGTAGGAGCCGTTTCCTAGATGGGATATGTCGAGACCATGATAGTTGTAGAATTTGACCTGCATCATGCCCTCGGCGTCCTCTATGTTTCCGTCGCGGCTTCCGTCGAGCCAAAAGCCTTGGGTGATTCCCTCGTCATCATAGCCGAAGAGCCTTCCTTCGACGGTAACGAGCTGGCCTTCGAGGGGTTCGGCTTCAGCGAAGGTTGGGTCGGTGGCGAGCCGAGTTGCCGGCAGATTCCCTATGATGTCGGAGCCGTGTTCGAGTATGACTATCTGGTCGGAACTGGAGGGCACAATTACCGTGGTGCCATAATCTGTGGTGTATCCTTTGATAGACACCTTTCCTGTAACACGAACAAAATCGCCCGCTTTTACCTGGGGAACGGTGGTTCCGGGGAGATACACGAGCGTGCCGAAAACGCGATCAGATGGTGTGACAGCTTTGGCCCAATCTGAGAGCGATACGGGTTGAGCTGGCCCTACGATCGCGAAGTAGTTCGCGGCGTTGTGCCACTTGCCTGTATCGATAAGCGCTGCTCCTTCAACCGTGACTACTTGGTCGATGAGAAGGGGTACCCCCTGTTCATCGCATTTGCGAAGATCGGCCAAGCCGACGATTGTGGCGTCGTCGTTGGCAGTGGCCGACGACGCTTCTGCCAGGCAAAAGCTTGGACAGCCCCAATGGGCTGGTCCTGTAGCGGCAAAGATGAGCAATATTGCCGAAAGTGCCAGCCTTTGAATGACTAGTCGTTTAGAACGTTTCATGCCACATTCCTCCCGTCTTGCTTGTGTTGGCGTGTGCATGGC
>DUWJ01000140.1 GCA_012842765.1 Bacillota bacterium
CGCACAAAAAAGCCGAAGCCGGAGCAAGCGCCGCAAGCACCCGCCCAACCTCAGGTCTTCCATAGACCAGACTACATATCTCAGAGCTGAGTGTCCAGAGCCCGAACGCTGCAGGAAGGGATATGAGCGCTGTCAGCCTAATTGCGCTCCCTGCCCGCCTCAAAGCCCTCGATCTGCTCCCAGCCACCAGGGATTCGGAGATCGCCGGCACGATGCTAGTTGCCAGTGCAATCGTGAGAACGTTAGGGAAGTATGCCAGTGGTAGTGCCATCCCGCTCAACTGTCCGAATAGGGCCGTAGCTGTTTCGGCCGTAAAGCCCGCAGCCCCAAGCCGCGCCGGAACCATCGCCGAATCGATCGCTCTGACAATCGGTAACACCGAAGCGCCGATGGCCACCGGCAGCGCAATCGAGAAGATGTCGGCCACTAACTCCCATGTTGTCTCTTCCTTTGTCGCCCGGTTTCCCACGCCTGTGCGGATACATGCGCGCGCGGCCTTCTTGCTCCTGGCCGATTTGCCTCTTCCAACCCCTCCGGCGCTCATCCTCCGGGCAAAGGCGATCCCCAAGTAAGCGAGGCCAGCCATCCCGCCTGTAACAGCTCCCAGCGCGGCGCCAGCAGCGGCGTACTCCACCCCGCGGGGCATCAACGCTGCAGCCAAAGTCAGCATGGTACCTACGCGCACAAGCTGCTCCACAACCTGAGATGCAGCGGACGGCCCCATGTCTTGACACCCCTGGAAATACCCGCGAAAAGCGGACATCACCGTGACAAAGAAAAGAGCGGGAGCAATTGCCCTCATGGCAAGAGCTACCCGCACATCATGGTAGACACGTTCTGCAAACCAGTCAGCCCCGAAATACATCAGTGACGAAGATGCAAGCCCAGTGCATAGCATTATGAGAATTGCAACCCTCAGTATGCGGAACGATCCGCGCTCATCCCCGACTGCAATGCGTTCAGCTACAAGCTTTGACACGGCAAGAGGCAGCCCTGCCACAGAGGCGACAAGAAAAAAATTATATAAGGGTTGCGCAAGCTCGAGCAACCCCATACCTTCATCGCCGATAGTATGAGCGAGAGGGATTCGATAGACAGCGCCGAGTATCCGGCTGATCACTCCGGCAGCCGCCATAATGGCGGCCCCCCGGAGAAATGACGTCTGATCCCGGTTGCTGTTCGTCTACTCCACCTGCCTTGCCAAGTACCCCGCAGCCGTGATAGCCAGACTTTCCTCAAGATCGCCCACAGTGCGGTCACTAGCGGTAGTTCCGATCACTACTGCGCCTACAGGGTCTCCATCTGCAACGATAGGGGCTATTGCAGCGGAAATCATGGCTACGGAATCCGGCCCATCATTCGCCAGTATGCTGGACGCATCCCCGCCTCCGCTAAAATGGACCATCAATGCCTGCTTTTCGGCCATGGCCTTCTCTACCGCACGGCCTACACGACGATCGATAAGCTCCTCTTCGAGCGGACCCGATGCAGCAATCACAACATCCCTATCGCATATAAGCGCTACACTGCCTGATGACGCCGAAAGCGATTCGGCCATGTCAGTTGCTACGACCTTGAGCTGCCCCACAGGCGAGTATTTCTTCAGCACCACGCTTCCCTTGGGATCCACATATATCTCAACCGAATCGCCCTCATGTATTCGAAGGCTCCTTCTGAGCTCCTTGGGCACCACAATCCTGCCCAACTCATCGATGCGCCTCACAATTCCAGTAGGTCTCATCCACAATACCCTCCTGCATATCACTACGTAATTTGGTCATTGATTCACTGCTACGCCCTGCTTCATCTCGGACAGAATGCCTATCAGCGTATGCAAGATTTCTCGTTCCGACATCCCGTGCGTCTTGACCCTGAGTCTTTGCGTTCTCCCCACCGCAAGTGCCACTCTTCCCCTAAACGGCCTTGCGATCCTCATCAGGTCGCTTGCTGAGTAGCTCACCCCATCAGCAAACCCCACAACCACACTCTGCCTTTCACTGGAAACATTCACAGCCCCCAGATCCCTCGCCAAACCTTTCAACGCAGCAATGGCAATGAGGTTTTCCACGGGAGGCGGCAATGGTCCAAATCTATCGATGAATTCCTTCGAAATGTCAGAAGCATCTTCTAACGATTCGATGCCGTTGATCTTCTTGTACACTTCTATCTTCTGACGCGAATCGGGGACATAGCTATCTGGAACATACGCGTCAACAGGAAGATCGATCACGGTGGGAGGCACCTCGGGCTCCTTCTTCTCGCCCCTCAATTCCTTTATTGTTTCCTCCAAGAGCCTGCAATACATCTCAAATCCGACCGCCGCAATATGCCCGTGCTGTTCCGGCCCGAGAATATTACCTGCTCCCCGTATCTCCAAATCCCGCATGGCTATCTTGTAGCCCGACCCCAAGCTCGTAAATTCGCGAATCGCAGCAAGCCTTTTCTCTGCGATCTCGCTCAGAGCCGCATCGCGGTTGAACAGAAGGTAGGCATAGGCCACCCTGTTCGTCCTCCCGACCCTTCCACGCAACTGGTAGAGCTGGGC
>DUWJ01000019.1 GCA_012842765.1 Bacillota bacterium
CGCCTAAACGGCGAAGTTCGCAAATGATGTCCGGCACCGAGAACATCACCATTTCTAGCTGAAGGCATCGCACAACTTCCGCGCGTGCCTTAAGGACCCCTATACTTGCGAAAAAGCTATTCCCAACATCCCTGCGCCCCCGTGTACTGCCATAGATCCTCCCATTTCAGAGAAGTAGATCCGCTCGAAGGAAATCCTTGATTGCACTTCATCCAGCAAGCCTTGGGCATCCTCGATCGCGTTAGCATGCATCAACACGACCCTTTTTGCGCGGCCACCACAGGCCTCCACTGCAAGCTCTATCATTCGCCTTACCGAACCGCGGAATGTCCGAACTCGTTCGACGGCTTCGACCACGCCGTCATGCGTAGTAAGTATGGGGTTGATCGAAAGGAGTGATGCAACCCAAGCCTGCACCTGCGGAACCCTGCCGCTGCGGCGCAAGTATTTCAAGGTTGGAAGGGCAACAAACACATGTGTCCCATCTGCGCCCCTGTGCATGAGGTCAATGATCTCATCTGAGCTTTTTCCTTCTTTGGCAGCCTCGGCTGCAGCTATTGTCAGAAGGCCCGTGCCCATGCTTGCAGTCTGTGTGTCAACTATGGTTATCTTGACGCCCTCGATCATCTCAGCCGCCAGCCTCGCAGATTGACACGTGCCGCTCGCTTTTGATGATAGGTGAATCGAAAAAATCTCGTCGCATTGTCCCACTAAGCTTCTGTATGCATTGACAAAATCACCCGGTGCGGGTTGCGATGTAGTGGGCAGCACAGGTTCTTCAATAAGCCTGTAAAACTTATCGCACGGAAGATCCACGCCTTCCTTGAATGACTCGGCGCCGAACTGGACCTGGATCGGCACTACGGTTATCCCGTATTCATCGATTACCTCAGGTGGTATGCCATTGGAGCTGTCTGTGACAATTCCGATCCTCGCCAAAGATGATTCCCCCCTCCAAAACAGTTAGACGGGGGAACGGGAGTAAAGTGTCACTGCGGGACATGCTCTGGAATTAGCAAGGCCATGTTCTCCCGCAACCGCCTCCGAGCTCTCCATAGCCTCGAACGTACGCTTTCGACAGAACACCCAAGGTTGTCAGCTATTTCTGCGTATGACAGGTTCAGCGCCTCTCTCATCCACAGAACAGAGCTGTCAAGGCGCGGCAAAGCCCGGATTGCTTCGGCCAAAGTTTCGCACTCTTCTTGCCGAATGGCCTCCTCTTCAGGCTGTCCGATCTCGGAGCGCACACAAGGTAGCAGCGCATCATCGCTCTGTTCGGCCAGCTGATCGAGGGAAACAATCTCAGCAGAGCACGCCTTTCGCGCAAAATCCTTGTTTACGTTGACCAAGATCCTGTAAAGCCATGTGGAGAAAGAGCATTCCCACCGAAAGTTCCGGATAGAGCGAACGGCTCGGAGCAGAGCCTCCTGAACCATGTCCTCTATGTCGCAGCGGGCCCCGGCGATGCTCGATGCCATCTTCGAGACCGTCTCGATGTTTTCGGCGAAAAGCTGCTCCAGGGCGTTTCTGTCGCCAGCACGAACGCGCTCGCGCAAATCGTTCATTGCCCCATATCACCTTCAAACGATCGGAACCGGCCCGCGCCAACTCCCGACCGACATTATCCGGACATCCACCCCAGACTGCGCAACATCCAACATGACGCATAGAATCGGCTCAAACCTAGACAGGCCATCATTTTACGGTCTAAATGCTCCAACAGTCGCCCCTGGATAATATTTCTCCAGGATAGCTTTGTAATCATATCCCTGCTTAGCCATGGCCCTCGCACCATACTGGCACATTCCGACCCCGTGCCCATAGCCGGCGCCCACAAGCTCGAACTTCGCAGGAGCATCCCCGTATGCGTTCACCACGAATACTCCACTTTTGACAGATTGGGTTCCGCCTAAAGCCGACCTTATCGCGTATTCGCCAGACACCTCGAAATCGCCTGAGGACGTATGGATTACCAACCGCACAGCAGCGCCCCTCGGCGTCCTCGCCGCAACTTCCAATGACTCAACACATGCGCCCCGCCCGATCACCGGCTGCAAGATCTCAGCAAGCGCCTCCTGAGAATAGACTACGCTCCACCGGTAGCCATTCGACCCGTAGCAGTAATCTTTGGGATCAGGTGTTTCGATCCAGTTACGAACGTCCTCCTCCGACATATACACGCCATCACCACAGGCATCAATCTCTCCATTGCATCTCACTGTATGCATGTATGGAACATCTGTTCCCCACAAATCGCCCGGGCTCTCAGTGAAGCCCCCACAGCACGCATGATAATTCGCCGCTTTCGCGGGAACATCCCCATAAAAGATAACCTCTCCCGAAGTGGAATCCACTGCCTGCCTGACCATGGGATTGGCAAGCTCTGCGCCAGCTCCCTTGTATACCTGGCAGTGCGTCGTCGCGCAAAGATCGAACCCTTGAGACGAATGACGTCCCAAGCCGCCTAGAGCCTCAGTTCGCGCCACTACCGCCTGGGCTCGCAACGCCTCGTATGGAGAAGACGCCCCGATTTCATATGGCACCACGCCAGCAACATAATCCTCAAGCGCAACAATGTTGACTAAGGACAGGCCTCCCTTCGAATCGACGGAAAGCTCGAATGATCCCTTGTAGACGGCTTTGGCATTGTCGAGCCATATAAGCGCGGCCTCCTGCCCGCCAGCCTCCTCCACCTCTTTTGCCAAGTGGACCAGGATCGGAGCATGCAGGTCCTTGCAGGCCCCATCAGGCCCAACGCATGCTATCTCTCCATCCTCGCCCACGCAGAATTGGGCATGGTCAAGCTTGAGGTCTTCCCCTATCTGCAGGAGCTCTCCTGCCGTTCCAGAGCCCAGTGTTACCTGGCCATTGCAGGGTATACCCACTCGCACAAACACAGTTTTGCCGGAAGATGCCGCATCCGTTGCACATGCCGAATGCGATGCTACAATGATGCCTGCAAGAATGATGACTGCCGATAGGACGTACTGCTTTGGGCAGCTAGCCCCGAGTCGGTTTCTGTGAAAGATGTGAATGCCGTTCAAATCGGGTTAACCTCCATCATGGCCTTTGAGAGCCGATGACCGCAATCTTAAAGCATGCAGACACGAC
>DUWJ01000141.1 GCA_012842765.1 Bacillota bacterium
GCTTCCATAGTGATGCGGCTTGACTGCCATGTCGCCCAAAAGCCACTGCACATTGTCGCCATCGCTCATCACGAATGTGACGTAGTGAACATCTGGCTCGAACCTGATATTGGCCACGTGATTGCGTTGTTGAAGGCTCCTGTGTCCGATCCCGGCAAGAGCGCTAAGATTCATGGCCCAATCAGCGGGAATAGTCATGTGATTGTGCTCGGACGCTTTAGCCACGTGATCGTCCTCAAATCCTGGACCCCATCCCAACACAGGGGCATCTTCCTGAGCCCAGTCATAGACTGTTGAAACGAATTCATCATTGTCAGGTTGATAGAACACAAAGCCCTTGCAGGCTATTGCGTAATCTCTAAGCTGTAGTTTGAGAGGGTCCTGCCGGAAGAGAATGTTTGGATTCAACTTATCCTTGTAGTTTTCAAACGCCCAGCACTCATCCTTGTCCCGCACATCGATCGCCATCTCGAAACCTCGCGCGCACATGAGTGGAAGCAAGGATTGATCCACAATCGGTGCCTCCAGGAGGCCCGACACGGTTGTGGCTACATTGACGCATTCCGATTTGAGATCCGCAAGAACATAACCATTCTCTTTGAAAATGTCCTTGTAGTGGTCTACAAACCATTCCGCCTCATCATGGTACTGCATAGGGATGCCATGTTCGGCACGAATCAATTCCAGCCAACCGCGATAAGCCGATCCGCTGTCGATGTATATTTCCGGCCTAGTTTGGGCCACTATTCCTTGCAATGATGAGACCATCAGAAGCTCAGCATCGGTCATCGCAGACTTGGAAATCACGTACAGACGTTCAGGCCGGGCAATACACGGAAAACGATGGCTCACTTCGCTAACACCATCCATTTGCGTCGCTGCAGAACACGTGCCTGAAACTGAACCCAGAAGAATAGCAATCGCAACGATGACAGAAACTGCTTTTACAAACGGGGCTGCTTGGCTGCAGATCACATATATCTCCCCTATCATCTTCACTGCAAAGCTGGCGTTCTCAACAATTGCGGGGATGATGGCCCCTCCATGAGCCACCATGCCCCGCAGAAACGTAGCCAAGGCTACTTGACTTTAGACAGAGCCTTATTGCTCAACTCAGCCGCCTTGTTTAGTGCCTCGGCAGCAGTGGCCTTTTCGGCCAGAACACTTTGTATCGCATCCGAGATATATCCCGCTATTTCAGGCCAGGCAGGCGTACCCGGACGCATCTTAGCCTTGGGAAGCTGGCTCATGAACACAGACCAATATCCGGTCCTATATAGCGGGTCGCTGTAAGCCGTCTTCAGGCTTGGCATCAAGTATGTGCCCTTGGACCACATCACCGAGTATTTTGGCGTCGTCGTCACGAACTTGACAAAATCGTACGCCGCCTTCGGATTCTTGCAGCTGCTGGTAATCGCGAGCGAATAGAGCCCGAGTCCAGTAGCCTCGCCCACACGCGGATTCAAAACGGGCAGAGGAGCAAAGCCAAAAACCTTGGGGTCTCTGCCGCTCATGGACCACGGTCCCATATCGATCATGGCAACGTTGCCATTGTAAAAATCGCCTTCGTAATATGCGCCATCAGGAGCAATTTTGTGCTTTTTGACTACGTCTATCATCATTTCCAGAGACTTCACGCCC
>DUWJ01000142.1 GCA_012842765.1 Bacillota bacterium
AGGTGGAGTTCAGTGCGGACATTATTCACGACCTTTGTTACATGCACAGTCGCTGGTTTCTCACGACACACCTGGCAAATCATTGCTTACCCTCCCTGTTCTACTCCATCGGCGGCCGTGTCAGCATCAGCATAAGCACGGCACGGAGCACCCGCGCCCGTATGATCCCCTCAAGTTCAGGGTCTTCATCGCTTTCCTGATCGAAGACTGCGGCTCGAACACAGGCCGCGTCTTTGCAATCGAGGGCGCCCATATCAACAAGCCTAGCGATCAGGTCTTCCGCTGCCTTACGGTCAATAGCATCTCCTACGGACTCGTACACCATCTGAATGCCACTCGTTTCAGGTTCGTCGTCAAGCTTGAAGATTCTGATGTAGCCGCCTCCGCCGCGTCTGGTTTCTACAACATATCCGCGCTCAACGGTAAAGCGTGTGGACAACACGTAATTGATCTGCGACGGAGCGCACCTGAATCTCTCAGCAAGCTCCCGTCGTTGCACTTCCACAAAGCCATGAGGGCCCGTGTCAAGCAGCAGTTTTAAATAACTCTCAATGTAATCCGATAGACTGCCCATCGCGTCCTCCCGTTGATCTGACCATTGTTGACCTTTTAGTACCATGATACACTTGTCTGTCCAAAAGAGCAACATGCCTAAAGGCCTCTTGTAGCTATACAAACCGGCAACTGACCAATTTGGTCAAACAAGGTCAGACGCGTCCAGGCACATGATGTGGGATGTCCTGACAGGCTATTTCCTTTGAATTGGCATGGTGAAATTGCCAACTGCTAGGCTGGGGAAGCAATCTCTGATATGGGCGATGGCTTCATCCACTCCCGCAGGATAAAACGAATCGGAATCGACATTTTCCGTGAGCATGACGTCGGCGTAGATGTCTGGGTCGATGTTGAGGTTTCGAAGCTGGAGCATCTGGATATCACAACGTTCTATGAGATCGCATAACGCGTCAACCTCGGGTTCCTGGTCAAAAAACCCAGGAAATACCAGGTAGTTGAGCGATACGAACAAACTGCGGCTTCGGGCAGCAATAATCGAGCTTTCAACATCTGCAAGGCACCAACCACGAGGCCTATGGTATCTGCCATAATAATCAGGGCGGGCACTGGCAAGGCTCACGCGGAGCGAGTCAACCCCTGCATCACATATCGCCTCGATGGCGTGCACATCACCGGCATTCGTATTCACATTGATCGTACCCGCATCCGTCCGCTGACGCAATTCCCGGCATGCCTCGACGATCGTCGGCCACTGGCGAGTGGGCTCGCCCTCACATCCCTGGCCAAAGCTGATTATCCCCCCGACAGCTTTCTCCAGATGGGGCAACGCCACTTCAACAATCTCAGAGACTGTGGGGACGAAATCTATCCGTTGCTGAGGGGAGGGACAGCATTCTGACGCCTGGAGTGATATGCACCCTAGGCAATTGGCATTACACGTTGGCGAGACAGGGATGCCGCCTTCCCAACGCCCGTAGAATACGTTCTGGGCAGTGAAGCATTGGTATTCCGTTGCACATCTGGCGAGCTGCGCAAGTATGCGGTTTTCGGGGAATTGTCTCAGTCGCCTCTCAATATCCTCTGCGAGCTCTGGAAGGTTGTAATGGATCGGATCCCACGTGTCTCGCTCATCAGTCCTGATTGCAGCTACCATCAACTGATCACCGGCAAAAGCCACAGCAGAATAACCGAAGAGCGGAAGTTGTGGCGCCCCCTCCAATCCTATGTATGCGGGAAGAAACGTGCGAGTGTAGCCCTGGGGAAGGACTGCTGCTACCGCCTCTTCAAGTCCAGCACTGACGAATTGGCCTGATGTCGCATCAATGCCTATAGGCCTCCGACTAGGAAGGCGCATCAAACTTCCGCCTTCCGGCATCGGGATTACGTCAGACTCTAACAGCTCCACGAGGGTATTGCCTGTGCGCGCCGCCGCATGCAGATTATCATTTCTGAATACTCGGCCTTGGTGATCGCTGACTGCTGTAGATAACATAGAACATCTCCTGTTTCAACATGGCGCTTTTAGGGCAGATAACCCATTGGATCCTGAGGCTTGCCGCCCGCCCTCACCTCAAAATGAACGTGAGGACCAGTGGAAATCCCCGAACTCCCGGACAAGGCGATCCTTTCGCCGGCTGCAACCTGTTCCCCGCGGGACACGGTGATAGCTGAGTTGTGTCCGTAGTATGTTTGCAAGCCATTTCCATGGTCGAGGATGACGAGCCGTCCGTAGCCGCCTCTCCAGCCCGCAAAGATGACACAGCCTGCAGCAGCCGCCGATACAGATGTGCCGGTCGGCACAGCAATGTCGACGCCATTATGCATGCGGCCCCATCTAGGTCCGAACCTCGATGTAATCCTTCCCGAAACCGGCCAGGAGAGGCTTCCGCCCGATGATGCCGCACCGGAGATTCTTCCATCGGATGACCCTCTCGAGGCTACCACGATGCGACTACTAGTCACTGGGGGTTTGCCCCCGGGAATAACGAGGGATTGCTTCACTTTCAGGGCATCAGGGTCCGCAATGGCGTTAGCCTCGACAATCTTATCCCGGCTGACGCCGTACCTCTTGGCAATAGTCCATACGGTATCGCCGCGGCTAACCTCGTGTATCACGCCTGTAACTGAAGGGAAAGTAAGGACCTGTCCGACCTTGAGTTTGTTGGGATTGGCCAACGAATTGGCCCAACTTATCGTCTCTATGCTCACTCCGTAGCTGTTTGCGATGGTCCATAAGCTTTCACCCTGCTCCACCCGGTGTGTAACAATGCTTGCTTGAGCCCGAGCGAACGATGAAGAGCTGCCTTGTTTCCTGGCGTCCAAGTCCAGGGCATTCGTCGCTGCAATGCTCGGGCCTATGAGCTCGCTCTCTGTTTTCAGGGTGGATATTATATTGGCACCAGGGTCCAAACGGGGCTTCCTCGGATACAATCCGCTTTCCCAGTCAGCAACCACATCGGACTTGGCTCCAAGTGCCGCCAGAAGTATCGTCCAGCTGCGGCTGAATATGGCTTTTACAAGTTCCAAAGCACCGGATCTGCGCATTACATCGGTGCTGAAGCTTACCTCATCAGAACCCGCTGCCATAGCGCCACAAGAAAATGTTGGCACGCAAAAAGAGATAACGAGCACGCACATAAACGCAGCTAATCCTTGTTTTGGCAACCGTCTCCCTCCAATAAGCCTGACTCCAAAGCCTCGTGGTTGATGGCCATATTACATATTATAACCACATGCGAGAAGAAGGTCATCCCTAAGCGTCGACTGCCTGTCCACGCCGATATTTCCGGACACATGAGAAGCCCAAGAAAATGAAACGAGGGGCTCATCAAGAGCTCACTGCTCCAGACGAGGAACTCTCAGATACTCCTTGACTTTGATTGCGGGATGCGCCTCACA
>DUWJ01000143.1 GCA_012842765.1 Bacillota bacterium
ACATACGCAACATCGGGCATCTTCACTGTGAAGCTCATGGTGATAGATGACGACTATACTGCAAGCAGCGTCGAACATGACGTGGAGGTAGTCAACGCGGCACCAGTGGCTGCGTTCAGCTTCACGCCTGCTTCGCCAACGGTTCATGACAATGTGGAATTCATTGACGAGTCCACGGACGACGGCCCTATAGCCGCCTGGCATTGGACGTTCGGCGACGGCGCGGAAAGCGACCAGCAGAACCCGAGTCACAGGTATGCCTCCAAAGGCAAGTACACAGTGACACTCACTGTAACTGACAACGGCGGTCTTTTGGGCACCGCTGAAGGGGAGATAACAGTCGTGAATCTCCCGCCAGAGGTGACAATAGTCAAACCGGAGGTCGGCACAGTCTGGACGGGCATGCAAACCATCGAGTGGGAGGCTGTCGACCCTGACGACGACGCGAACACGCTCAAGATCACCCTCGAGTACAAACCCGCGGGAGGTCAGGATTGGCAGACCATCGCCGCTAATCAGGCAAATACCGGTACATGCGTTTGGGATACCTCCAGTGTCAAGCAGGGCGGACGCTACAGGATAAAAGTCACGGCCACCGATCCAAGCGATGCTACCGGACAGGCCATGAGCGACGAGTTCACCATCGTTGTACTAACACACGCGATCGTGGCAGCTCCGAACCCGGCGAAGGATGGCGTGACCTTCTACTATGATCTTGCCGCCGACGCAACGCTCTACGTGTACGACATCGCAGGACGCCTTGTTTACAGCGCAGAGCTTCCGGCCGCGGCACATGCTCATGAGTGGAACCTCAGGTCAGGCGACAGACCGGTTGCCAACGGAGTCTATCTCTACATCGCAGTAAGCGGGCAAGAGAAAACCGAAGTTGGAAGACTGGTAATCAGCCGCTAAACCCGGCTTGAACAGTATGGGCGCGGGCGGTCGCCCACGCGGCCGCCCGGTGGCCCAGCAACTCCCGAACACTACACTCACCTAAGGAGGAGCGGCTAATGCGAGTGAGAATATCAGCGCTGGCGTTTACACTCATTCTCGCCCTGACCATGAGCGCGTCGGCGCTTGCCGCCGATGACCCGGTAGGAACGGCGGCGATGATGGACATAGGGATGGGGGCACGGGCGCTTGGAATGGGCGGCGCGCACATAGCTGTGGCAGACGATTCCGCCGCGGTTTACTATAACCCCGCAGGTTTGGCCTTCATGAGCGAACGTCATGTCGGTTCTCTATACACACAGCAGTATGGAGCTGCGGGGTTCATGGCTGCGGCATATGCCCAAAAGCATGTGGGCGTGGGAGGATTGAGGCTCGACGCGTCGGGAATCGAGGGAACAGACGAGTTCGCCAACGAGACTGGCGTGTTCGGCGTGAGTGACTTTACAGTCATCGTCTGTGGTGGAATAGAAGCTCTCCCCAATCTAGGGATAGGAGCGGCTCTCAAGTACTACTCCCAAGCCTTGCCCGACAATCCGGGAAAGGGAGTCACCGGCGACATCGGTCTCCTGTTTATAGCTCCAAGCAAGAAACTGAGAGTCGGAGCCGTCGTGAAAAACGTAGCTGGCGAGCTGAAATACTCGTCGGGTTACGCCGATGCGTTCGACCGATCCGTAGGTGCAGGAGTCGCCTTCTATCCCGTTGACAGACTTCTTTTGGCAGCTGATCTGATATATAAGGACGAGCTTGAAACCAGAATAGGCGGTGAATTCCAGCTTGGCCGAATCCTGCTAAGGGCAGGGGGAGCTTTCGGAAGCAAGCAAAACTCCCTCACAGCCGGCGCAGGCTTCTCAGCCAGCATGTTCACCATCGACTACGCATATCAGACCCACAGTATCCTGCCGGATAGCCACAGGCTATCTCTTGGAATGAAATTCTGATAACCAGCAAACATCTCATACACCCATTGCACCAAAGCGTAGGAAATGCGGGGTTACGCATTCAAGCAGAACCCCGCATTTCCCTTTCTGAAATTCAGCGTCATTGGCCGGGTCATCCCACTAACTGACTACATCCATGCGCAGCGCCTTGAATACCTCGAACCATACAATACTCAATGTCCCTGTCGCAAAGCAGATAGCAATATCCACAGGATGCAATACGGTAAAATGGAACAAGGTCCTCAACGCGGGAACGCTTAAAACTGTCGCAAGGAACACGATAGCTCCACCAACAACCCACTTCAAGGCCGGGTTAGGCCTTCTCCACCCTGCCATCGTTGTGGATTCCCACGAACGGTTGGCAAGAATCAGTCCAAGATTCGCCAGAACAAGCGTTGTGAAGGTCAGACTCCGTGCCTCCATCTCTCCGCGATCCAAGAGGAACAGGGAGATGATGTAGACCGCAGTCACGAACGCCATGACGCTAAGGCCTTGGGCAATTCCGATCCTCATGAGCTCGGCGCCGAACAAGGGTTTGGCAGGATCCCGGGGCGGCCTCCTCATCACGTCGGCCTCTTCCTGCTCCATCTCGAATACTACGGAGCATGCCGGATCGATGATGAGCTCCAAGAATGCCACGTGAACCGGAAGAAGCACGAGCGGCCAACCAAACAACGCTGGGAGCAGTGAAAGCCCGGCTATGGGAATATGTATCGCGAAAATGTAAGCCGTGGCCTTTCTGAGGTTGTCGTAGATTCTGCGGCCCTGCCTCACAGCCCTAACAATGGAGGAAAAATCGTCGTCTAGCAGGACTAGCGAGGCGGCCTCGCGCGCAACATCAGTTCCCCGTCCTCCCATTGCAATTCCTATGTTGGCAGCCTTGAGCGCTGGCGCGTCGTTCACGCCATCTCCCGTCATTGCCACGACCTCACCGTTAACCTTGAGCGCTTCCACTAACCTCAGTTTCTGCTCGGGGACCATGCGTGCAAAGATGCAACACGTCTTCACCATCTCCCTCAGCTCAGATCCTGTGATCACTACATCCGACGGTCTGAGGCCAATCTCCCGCGCAATGTGCTGCGCAGTGCCAGGATAATCACCGGTTATCATTACAACTCTGATACCCGCCTGGTAACACTCGCCAATTGCATCGGGAACAGCCGGCCTTATTGGGTCTGCAAGCCCCACTAATCCAAGGAGTTCGAACTCAAAATCATGCTGCCGCTCAGGCAGATCGCCCACCCCATACTCAGCCTTGGCTACGCCAAGCACTCGAAGACCGTCAGCGGCCATACGGCTGACCTCGTCCATTAAGCCACAGGTTTTCGCCTCATCGAGGTGACACAGGTCTGCAATGGCTTCAGGAGCCCCCTTGGCAGCCACTACATAGAAGGCTCCGTCAGCATGTGAAGACATCCAAACATGCGACAATGCCAAGAACTCGCGGGAGAGCGCATATTCCTCCACCAATGCCCAATCATCGTGCAGATGCTCTGTATTGATGAGATGCTCATGGCCGAACTCCGTTAGGGCCTTCTCCATGGGGTCAAACGGGCCTTTCTCGCTCGCTAGGATGGCAAATTCCACGATCTCGTGAAAGAACCTCCACCCGCGCCCCTACGGCCTCGTAGAGTTCTCCTGCAACCGACAGTCTGCTTACAGACATCCGGTTGTTCCGGTCTTGTCCACACAGAGCACAGTGGCGGCGCCCAGTGTTTCTATAGCGGGCATACGCCGTGTCAGCACGTTTTTTTGCGACATTCTCCATGCCCCGAGGGCAAGGAATATCGTCAAGACCACTGGAAATTCTTCGGGCAGCATAGCCATTGCAAGCGTTATTCCTGCCAGAATCCCATCAATCCAGTTTCCTCGCGTGGCGCCGTAAGCCAAGACTACGATTGCGAAGAGCACGAAGCCCAGTATCGCCAGTTTGCGCACCGTTCGCCCTGTTTCGCGGCTAAGGGCAGTCTCCTCTAGCTCGACTGTCTGTAATGCCTTCCCTATTTGCCCCAGCTCAGTCTGAATGCCAATGGCTTTAACCAAGGCAACTCCTTGGCCTTGCACAACCAGAGTTCCCGAGTACAGATGCGGGGTTTCTTCTCCTCCCGGACGTCCCATGTCGAT
>DUWJ01000020.1 GCA_012842765.1 Bacillota bacterium
CCATAAATGCCCGCAGCACTCAGCCGCGCCGGGGTATGATCCTCGGGGCAAAGCCAGGGTGGATCGAAATCCCGGTTCGACGCTCGCGGGCAACCATCTTCTTTACAACCACGAAAGCGACGCGCATACGCTCCCGACCATGAGATCCATATTAGCGCTCCAGCAGTTTATGCATTCATATGAAAAGGCGACTTGGGATTGCCTTCAAGGAATGTGTCTATTATTTAGTCGCTTTTCGGGCGCGGGTGTCAAAGTTTTAGACTGGTCTGTAAAACCTGCTCGCACCCGCGGCGAACCTTACGCCGCACGGCGCTTCCCTAGGCTTCTACCCGAGGCCAAACTTACAAGTAAAGACCTTAGCAGTCCCCCGGCTAAGTCGCAGACACCGGCAGTACAAACTCGAGGGGTGTGCAGAGATTTGTTGCGGTCTAATTAGGAATTAGACATCCCTGTTCATTTGCACACATTTCAAGGTCGCAACTGTCCAATTTCCAGTCGCTTTTCCCGACCACGAAAATGGCACTGCCTCCTAAAGTCCGCCTCTACCGCACCACGTGTGCGCAAAGCCCTAAAGATAGATCCTCAGGCATGGTCCGGAAAAGCGAACCCAAACCCAAAAATGCACACGTCATCCAGTATCCGCATGCACTCGAAGGTGTATGCAGACGACCGCACAGGTTCCTCCCAGCATTTCCAAGCAGCTCAGGGGAAATGCCTTGGGCCAATTGAGCGGCAGAAGCCTGAAGTACAAGGAACGCAAACCCGAAAGTCGCATAAGAACTTGGCAAGACTCGCACCTTGCCCTGACAAACTCCACCATATGCCTTCAAAGGCAACCACCCTCGCAGGCAACACAGCCCTACAACAGCCTCGCTCCACAGTACCGACAGAAAACATCCTTCTGTCCGGCAGCTCGCCCACACGCCTGGCACGCCCGTTTGGGCGCCTGCTTTGCCTTATGCGCCTCGGGTTTTGCTGAGCCCACAACCTTCGTATCATAGATTCCCGTGCCTGGAATGCTCACAGTGCGCCTGATCTTCCCATCCGGGCTGACACTGACCCGAAAACCCGGGACACCAATAGAAGCGCCGACCCCCGATTTGCTCAGGTTTATCCTGCCGTATTTGCCGATTTTCTTCGACTTTTTGAACCTGACCGCCACTACACTCCCTCCTAGCCAAAAATCCCGGCTATTAGCAGGCGCCTCAGCTTGCGCCAACACCGCTTCGCTTCAAAATCCCGCCCGCCTTTCGCCTTGCCTTCCCCTCTATAATTATAGAATGAACGCAAAAGCCCTTCAGCAATCCTGCACAAACCTCTCACCGTGTTTCAACCTAAAGGAGAATAAGCCCGATGGCCAACACTAGGACGCAGCCAACCTAATGAGCATTGCTACCGGAAACAAGTTCTACACTCCGTACCTGCTTTACAATGTTCAGGCCGAAACCTCTGTCTTCATGGCATGTCCCCTTTGCCAAAACCCCAAAGATCAGACGCTCGGATTTCCCTCCGCCCCGCATTTGGAACTTCCTCTTTCAAGCCGCGTCATATCGGTTGAGAAGGAGTATGCCCGGAGTGAAAGGCCTAGGCCTGAACCGTCGCCTATCTCCCCCGGAAACTTGCCCCTCCTACCTGCCAGCAATCATTTGGCTGAGGCAGGCAGGAACACCAGGGCGGATGCCGTAGTACTATTCTGTTGGGGATTGCGGATTTTATCGCCACCCCCAGCAGGAATCGACAGGCATCCTAAGGGGTGAGCCAGGTGTATACGGATCTCTCTGATGAGCAGCTTATAGAGCTTCACCTTTCGGGCGACCCGAGAGGAATGGAAGCGATCTACGATAGATACTTCGATCGCATATACAGGCTGGCCTACTCGAAGCTGGGAAATGCCCCCGACGCCGAAGACGTAACATCCGCCGTTTTTATGAAACTATGCAGATCCCTCGGCACGTTCAGGGGTGACTCAAAGCTCTCGACGTGGATATACACTGTATCGAACAATGCGATAACCGACTTTCTGAGAAAAAAGCGTCCGGCTCTGTCGCTGGACGCAGACATGATGATGGATGACGGCGACTCTGTGCCGCGCGAGATCAAAGACGACTCCCGCGGACCCGAAGAACTGGCGTGCGAGGATGATTTCGCCCGCTATGTAATGAGCAAACTTGAGGGGCTTCCGCCCCATCAGCGTACAGTCATTGAGCTCAGGTATTTCATGGAACTGAGCTATCAAGAGATCGCAGACCAACTCGGGATCGAACTGGGAACAGTGAAGTCCAGGTTGAATAGGGCAATTGGCGCCCTGCGATCCATGTGTTCCTCTGACAGTGAGGTGAATGCAAATGCAATGCGATGATCTGGGCCCGAAGAACAAGATAATAGATGCATCCACTCCGACGGGCTTTTCGCACGAGTGCTTCGAAGACGACGCCACATGCGAAAAGGACCTCGCTATCATCGAGGCCCTTCACTCCGGTATAGCGGCAACCCCCGAATTTCGGGCCAGCCTCAAACAGGAGTTCATGGCAGAGGCCAGAGCCGATGCAGCCAGGCGTGCAGAGAGCGCAGCCGGAATGAACAAGCCTGCATCGGAAAAGCCCCGTAAAAAGAGCGGCAGCAAGGTCAGGCCGCTTTATGCGAGATATGCAGCTGTAGCCGCAGCCGCTATCGTAATCATATCGATTTTCACCACGAACTGGCTGAAGCCCGCGCGCCCTGACGTGACACAGCTTGCAGATGCCCCGTCCCGGAGAAACGCTGCCTCCATAGAAGAAAGGCAAGATGAATTGGCATACGGCGAAGGGAACATTCGAGGCATGCTAGCCGTGACGTCCGATATCAAGGCAATGGGCTTTGCGCCTCAGGCAGGCGACAGCGCAGCGGCGGTAGAAGTCAGCCTCAAATCGGCGTTGACAGATGACTCGCTCCAAGAGCTTTCGGCTATTGCCAACCAAGCAGGCGGGTCAGTGGCTTTATCCGGTCTAGATGCAGTTGCATCCATGAGCATCCCCTCTGAGGTGCTCGACCATGTCCTGTCGAACCTCGATGCAAGCCTCGGAATAGTGGACGTGTCAAGGCCTGTTGAGATCAACACCGCAAAAACATGTATCACCCTGTATTTCACTGCAGACTGACAGACGCCACCTTCCACTCGCCGTCCTCTAGAACCATCGTGAGCCTCGTGAAGTTGCTCGTTATGGGCACTTCATCGAGGCTTATTGCAGACGAAAAGGTAACCGTCGCCAAAGTACGACTGTGCACATCACACCTGACGCTCCACGCCCAGTTTTGGGCCTTCCGTCCGCTTAAAAACTGCGCCCAGCCTATCGCTTCAAGGCTCCCATCTTCCTGATCACCTTGCCATGCACCAGAGTTCATTCGGTCATGACCGCCATCGACCGATGCCGTATTCTGTTTGCAATCACAGCCAGAACTTCCCCCGGCAAAAGCCCCAGTATCCTTGCTCGCTCCACCTTCATCCTCCAAATTGGCGTTATTCACATACTCTATCCTGCCCTTTGCATAAGTCGAAAGGTGCTCCCCGAAGTCGATAATGCTCGTATCCCGCCAGCGCGCAGCGGCCTCCAACACGCCCCGGGCCGCGCCCGCATCTCCATTATTGCCATCCCAAACCACCTGCGCAGAACTGCCCGAAGCTAACCACCCTCCTCTACCTACCCAACGCCAGGCGTTGCCCAGTTCATCCCCGACCATCGACCAGTGGGAAGAGACCGGACGCGCCTTCGAGAATGCCTGGCCCAATACGACCACCCATACTCCGTCCCTACGAACCAGCCACAGTCTGCCTCCCAGTACTCCGGGGGTTCCCGCAGAAGAATGGCCCAGAGTCGTCTCAACCCCGACATCGACCGCACACAACACCGGCGTGAAAAGGGCGGTGCGAACCACCATCCTGCTGCCGTCGGCATACGGCCACCCATGACCCAGCCAGTTGTAGGCCCTCATCTCATCCTCCACGCCTTCCAGCGTCTTCAAAGTCCTTGCACAAATTGAAGCCACCTCGTCCAAGCCCACAACTTGCGCACATATTCCCGGTCTATCCCCTCGCAAGGCGGCAATGGCGTTTTCCAAAGCAAGGCGTGCAACCTCAGCCGGGTTGTGCACCGCAATCCATGAAGGATCCCCCATAGACTCGAGAACCTCACTCGCCCCCTCTATCCTGTCGGACGAAGTAGGATGGCTCGTGACAGGCATCTCGGGCAGACGCGTCAGGATCCGGAATATTCTTCGCACACAATAGCCGCACTCGGCCGCATGCAATATCGCCATGGCGTCAGCTTCGTATTCCTGCTCATACGATGTGGACGCCTCACCTGAAAACGCCTTTGTCCCCATCTTTACCAAGGCCAGTGCAGCCTCGGCCATCGCGCCGCCTTCCTGCGGGTTTTCCGTGTCAGCATCAAAGCTGCCGTCTCCCGCACTCAGCGCCCACCAGTTGATCCAGTGGCCTGAACGTATGTGATGCATTTCGTGGGCGATGACGAGGGCAATCTCGTCATCCGAAGACGTAGTGACCAAGCCTCGGGTAAGGTATATCCTCCCGTCCGCGGTAGAAAAGGCATTGATCTGTGGAGTGTCGAGCATGGCGATTTTGTATCCCGAAGCATCATCACCCGCCACATGAGACAGTCCGTCGACTATTCTATCTATTCTGAGCCGATGGAACTTTGAGCCCCATTCTCCCCCGTTTTGCCGGAGAACCGCCTCGTGAGCCTCCCTTGCCAATTCGGCCTCGACCTCCTGGTTTGCCTCTACAGCCGCCACGCTGGAACGCTCGCCTATAATCTTTTGGATCCGTGTGAGCGGGACATCCGGAAAGCCCGCCGACGAGCATTTCTGTACATAGCGCACCAGCGCAGCCACATCGTTCTCGCCAAACTGAGTCCCGCTGCCTCCGCCCGCCTCGGCGAGCACAGCGCAAAGCTGTGGAGGAACCCGAAGCTGCATCCATATTGCGCCGCCCACTGCACCCACAACTATTAGAACCGCGGCCATGCCCAGCGCCAGCAGTGTCGGCGGCAACGCCCTTTCATATTCCCCGTTTTTCCTAGAAGGCCTTGCCACTGCCGATATTTCCGCTCAACCTCCAACTTCGCGTCCGCCCCGCAAAGGACAGTCGATGAATTGCTCCTGGACAACTATGGAACGGGCCAAAAGAGGCTAATCTAGATCCCCCTAGAAGCTCTCCCAGTGCAGCACCTCTTGAAGCTCGCGCTTGTGAACCGTGCATTCCTCATCCGGGTAGCCAAGGGGAGAGAGTGCCACCAGACGGTAGTCTCCAGGGGCCTTGCATATGCGCGCTATCTCCTTCTCATACGGCGTGTTGTGCCCCGCAATCCAGCACGTGCCCAAACCATGGGCGTAGGCGGCAACCAGCATGTTCTGAAAGGCCGCGCACGTATCCTCCACAAAGCGTGGAGTCTGGCGAGAAAATGCCACAAGACATACAGGGGCATCGGCTATGAACTTCCCGTATGTAGCTACAGCTGCTATCTCTTCCCTGATCGACTGCTCAGTCACTACAACGAATTCCCATGGCTGATCATTCCGGGCACTCGGCGCCAACCTGCCGCAATCCACAATCTCCTCTATGATCTCTCGGGGCACAGGATCAGGCCGATACTTGCGCACGCTTCGCCTTCCCCGGATTGCATCTATAGCTTCCATTTTATCTCCTCCCGCAAATAGTCTCGTGCAGGCCAAACGTGCCGGGTTCACGGCACACACTTCCCACACAACAGGGCCTCGGCCCGCCTGCAATGTCCCACTTCTTGGAGTCGAAGTGCCGCAAGCTATCCCCGCTCGC
>DUWJ01000144.1 GCA_012842765.1 Bacillota bacterium
GGACTCTTCTCATCTGAAGAGGAGGAACTGGTCAGGGAGATGCTCGACTCCCAGCTTGCACAGGAGGTTGCCAAGGGCGGCGGAATCGGGCTTGCCAAGTTCATGGAGAGGAACATGACAGGCGATGGCAAGGCGGTGAAGCAGGGTGGCGCTGGAGAACTGTAGCCGCTGCGGGAAGCTGTTCCATCGGATTTCGAAGCCGCTTTGCCCGGATTGCCTTGTGGAAGCGGAAAAGCTTGCGGAGAAGGTAGTGGAGTACCTGAGAAGGCATTCCGGCGCAACCTTGACTGAAATTGCGGATGCTACTGGTGTGGACGAGGCATTTGTGCTGGACCTTCTAAGGGATGGGCGGATAGAGATGGCTAGCGACGTTCGGCCGGTACTGTTCTGCCGAGCTTGTGGGGCGAGTATAGAGTCGGGCGTGTACTGCGCCAAGTGCTTGGACAAGTTCGGGAAGGCCTTTTCGGGCAGGGGCTGCCCGGGAGGGCAAACAGGCCTTGGTCGGGGCGATGATGGTGAAAAGAGTCGTTATAAGAGGGCACAATTAGGGGAAAGAGCTTCCGGGGCGCGGATGAGCGTTCCTGAACGCAGGAGAAAGGGTCGCGAGTGAAGCTTCGGTGGTCTATGGGCTAAAGTAAGGGCGGGGCCATGCCGATACATAAGTTAGGACTCAAGAGAGGTGATGGCCTTGAAAATATCCGGAAGCCGGGGATTTGATCGGATCAACCTATACTCCCAACTGGCAAAGAAGGCTGAAAGGGCAGAACGAACGGGCGAGGTGAAGCCCGATGAGGTTGAGATCTCGGATAGGGGCAAGGAGATTCACCACGCCATGCAGGCTCTGTCTTCCGTGTCCGATGTTCGGGACGACAAGGTTGAGGCTGTTCGTTCCCGCATTGAATCGGGCACATACGAGGTCAGCGGCAAAGATGTTGCTCGCAAGCTCTTTGCCGGGGCTGTGAGACGAGGTGACCTGGGTGGATTACGCAAAGGAAATGGCGAGGATTCTTAATCGCGAGTTTGCGCTATGTTCGGAGTTGCTCTACGTGGCCAGGGCGCAGCGCAGCGTTATCACGTCAGGGGATGTTGCGGCCCTGGCTGAGCTAGTATCGAGGGCGGAAGAGATAATAGGAGCCATCAGGGATGAGGAGATCGGTCTTGCTGATCTGGCAAAGCGTTGGGCAGACGAGACCGAAGTCGAAGTTGAAGATGCTGAACAAGCTCTCGCTGTCATGATTGCATCGTTCAAGGAAGAGGAGATGGCGGAGTTCGAGGTCCTTCGGGATTCGATCGCCGGCATTCTGGCCGAGATAGACTCGGCGAATGCAATCAATGCAATGCTCATCCAGGATGCAATCGAATATATAGAGAATACCGTCAGGCTGATAGCTGAGGCGGATGGGACCAATTCGGTCTACAGCCGCTTGGGACGCATGGACAAGAAGGCTGTGTCTTCGGCAGTGGACGATACGGCTTAGCTGTATCAGATGGGGTGAAGCTCAAGTGTACTCTACATTCGTTGGACTGGAGACTGCGCGCAGGGCTCTCTACGCCCAGCGGGCGGCGATAGACATAACCGGGCACAATATCTCTAACGTGAACACGCCGGGCTACAGAAGACAGAGGCCGGTCATTGAGGCGACTCCCCCCGCACCAGGGGCGCTTCAGCCCGGAACAGGGGTGAAGGTGGCTGGGATTGAGCGGATGCGCGACCAATTCGTGGACACGCAGATAAGGCATACCCTGGCATCTTTGGGCAGGTGGGAAGCGCGCCAGGAGATTCTCGAGGAGATCCAGGAAGTATTCAAGGAGCCGAGCGATATTGGCATCTCGGCGATGATGGACCGGTTCTGGATATCATGGCAGGAGCTTTCGGGCAATGCCACTGATCCGGGGAGGCGGACCAGTGTTCAGCAGGAGGCTATTTCGCTGGCGTCCGCCTTCAACTTGGCTGCCGCACAGCTCAATGAGACGAAAGCAGACATTGATCAGAATATCAAGTCGCTTGTACATCGAGTCAACACGACCGCTTCCAGCATTGCGGAGCTCAACCGGGAGATTGTCAGGGGAAATGTAGTCGGCGAAAACGTAGCGGACTTGCTGGACAGACGGGATTATCTAGTTCAGCAGCTTGCGTCCGATGTCGACGTTGCGGTTGTGGAAGACAATAGCGGGCTCGTGCATGTTACTGTCGGGGGCAGGATCCTGGTGGCCGGGACTGATGCTAGGGAATTGGCTGAAGACGCCCTGATTACGGGTGGAAGGATAAAGGGCCTCAATGAGGCGGCCAACATGATAATCCCCGGATATCTCAAGGAACTAGACGATCTTGCTAATGCGCTCATTGAGAAAATCAATGAGCAGCACATGGCCGGGTATGACCTCTTTGGAAACTCCGGGGACGTCTTTTTTGAAGGAGAGGGCGCGGCGGGGATTCGTCTTTCAGAAGAGATAGAGGGGAATCCGGGGTTGATTGCGGCGGCAGATCAGACTGACAGCCCCGGCAATGGCAGGAACGCGTTGGCCATGGCTCAGCTCAAGGATGGGCTCACTATGGTTGGGGGAACGGCCACGTTCCGCGACTTTTATGGTTCGATTCTGACAGGCCTCGGGCTTGAGACCCAGGAATCGATGAGGTCGCGAGAGGTCTACGAAGGTGTGCTGGAGCAGCAAAAAGCGAGGCAGGAATCGGTATCCGGAGTTTCGCTGGATGAAGAGATGATCATGCTCATAAAGTACTCATCAGCGTTTGACGCGGCTGCTCGGTTGGTGACTGCGGTAGACGAGATGCTCGACAGGCTCATCAACGGAACGGGGCTTGTGGGAAGGTAGAGGCGGGCGCAGAGTGGCACAGGCCCTCTGGCGCGGGTTTGAGCGCAGCACATAGATGAGAAAGGGTGTTAGGGCCATGCGGGTTACGAACAATGTCATGATGGAGCGGGCCATGCGCAATGTGAATGTGGCCTTTGAAAGATATGTGAAGCGTCAGGAGCAGCTGGCATCGGGCTGCTCGATAAACAGGCTTTCTGACGACCCGCACGGCGCTGCAAAGGCTGTAAGGCTTAGGTCTACCCTCAAAGGGCTCGAACAGTACAAGACCAATGCAGACATCGCGGATACGAAGCTCAGGGCTTATGACGGCGTTCTTGACAAGGTAGGCAGTATTATGAACCGCCTTAGGGATCTTGTGGGGCGCGCCGCCAGCGATACTGTGACTCCGACAGAACGGGACGGGATAGCTGTCGAGGTTAGGGAGCTGTTCGAGGAGGTTGTCAACGCAGGAAACGAGATGCACAATGGGGAGCATATGTTCGCCGGGCACAAGGTTGGACAGGCCCCCTTCAAGGTGGAGCGGGACGCGGATGGCAGGGTGACTGGCGTGTTGTACCACGGCGATTCCGGCAAGGACGCAATAGAGATAGGCCCCGGGATTGTGATCTCTGGAAGCCTTGCCGGGGATGAAGTTTTCATGGCGGACGGTGCCAATGTTTTCGATGCCATGATCGACATTGAAAGGCACCTCCGGGAAAACGATGTGGAGAGCCTGTCGGAAGAGGATCTTGGGCGTGTGGATGCAGTAGTTGACAACATTCTCAAGCATAGGGCCGAGATCGGCGGAAAGGGCAAGCGCCTTGAACTCGTAATGGACAGGCTTGAGAGTGATTCCATATCTATTGAAGGCCTTCTCAGCAAGACTGAGGATATCGATTTCGCAGAGGCTATAATGCGCCTGTGTGAGCAGGAGATAGTTTATTATGCTGCTCTGTCGGCAGCTTCGAAATCGGTGCAGGCAGGCTTGCTGCAATTTCTGAGATAGGGGGGCGTCACAAGTGGAACATGGATTCGATGCGGAAGAGATTCAGCTTGTAGTCTTCGAGCTGGCTGGTGAATCCTATGGCGTGGAGATCTCCCGGGTGCAGGACATCAACAGGATGCAGGAGATAACGGAGATACCTCATGCGCCGGAATCGGTAGTTGGCGTCATCAATCTTCGCGGGCGGGTTATACCCGTAGTCGACCTCAGGACGAGGTTTGGGCTTCCTCCTGCGGAGCACACGAAGTCCACGAGGATAGTCGTTGTGCAGATGGGAGAGGAGCCGATAGGGATGATTGTGGACGCAGTCTCCCAGGTGCTTCGCATACCCACGAAGATAATCGAACCGCCTTCTCCTGTTCTTTCCGGTGTTGATTCGAGGTATCTGCGGGGCATAGCGAAACTCGAGGACGAGCTCGTGATATTGCTCGACCTCGACTACGTGCTTTCCAAAGACGAACAGGAGTTTATCAGCGAGGCAATGGCCGAGAGCGTATAGGGGGCAGTCCGATGCTGGAATTTCCGGGCATGACGGCCGATGACATCAAGGTGTTTTTGATAGAAGCAGAAGAGCAACTTCAGTCCCTCGAAGACGGTTTGCTCGAGTTGGAGCAGGCCGGCGAGGACGATGAGGTCATTGGGCAAATATTCAGAGCTGCGCATACTCTCAAGGGTTCGTCTGCCACACTTGGCCACGACAAAATGGCTAATCTGACACATTCTATGGAGAGTGTGCTCGACCTGGTTCGAAAATCGCAGCTCGAGGTGGGCCCTGATCTCATGGATGTCCTCTTCGAATGCTTGGACGTGCTCAGAGTGCTCAATCGTGAAGTCGAGACGGGCCAAGAGAGCGGAGAGGACATTACCGTGCTTACCGGGCGCCTGCTCGACATAATCGCATTTGCCGAAGAGGGAGGCTCGGGTTGCATCAGTGGTGAAAGCGAAGCGGGGGGATCCGGCGCCCAGTCTACCATGACCGTCGTTGATGGCGGCATTATGCACGGCCCGGGCGATGTGGAGCTTTGCATCGCTTTCGCAGATACTTGTCAGATGCCTTCGGTCAGGGCTTACCAGGTTGTCGATAGGCTGTCGGTGATGGGGAATATAATCTATACCAGGCCTTCGATGGAACTGATCGAGGCGGGGCAGGACATAGGTGAGCTGACTGTGGCCATTGAGTGGGACGGCGATTCGCCGCAGCCCCTTGTTGAGGCCGCTATGGATGTTTCAGATGTAAAGTCGGCTCTGGTAGTTCAGGTGAGGCCTGCAGGCTCGCTAAAGGGAGAGGTCGATGCTGCTGCGGAGGCGTCGCGCGCGACTGTGGCTTCAGGGCCCAAGGAAAGTGAGCCCACGGGTGTTGAGGCTGGGCGTAAGGCCGGTGTGAATAGGGGTTCAAGGTCTGCAACGTCGACTCGGGCCACTACTGTGAGGGTGGATGTGGCGCGGCTCGACGCGTTGTCGAATCTCGTGGCGGAGTTGGTGATCGACCGCACGCACCTGGCTCAGCTCGAATCGAAGTTGGCGGAGAAACATGGCGGGGACGAGCTTGTGGCGGAGCTGAACAGGACATCCACTCACATAGGGAGGCTCACCACTGAGCTTCAGGAGGCCATAAACAAGGCCAGAATGTTCCCGATAGACAATGTTTTCAGGCGTTTTCCGAGAATGGTGAGGGATCTCGCGCAGAGCCAGGGAAAAGAGATCGACTTCATCATAGAGGGTGAAGATACAGAGCTCGACAGATCAGTCTCGGAGGAGATAGGGGATCCTCTGATCCACTTGATCCGAAACGCTGTGGGCCACGGTATAGAGACGCCGGAGGAGAGAGTCGCCGCGGGAAAGGCGCCCAAAGGGACTGTGAGGCTCTCTGCTTTTCATCAGGAAAATTACATAGTCATAGAAATTGCCGATGACGGGCGGGGGATAGATCCTGAGGCGGTCAAGGAATCCGCTATCCGAAAAGGCCTGATCTCGGAGGAGGCAGCGGCGAGGATGTCTGACCGGGACGCGGTCAACCTCATCTTTTCGCCGGGGCTTTCCACTAGCAAGAAGGTGGATGATGTCTCCGGGCGTGGCGTGGGCATGGATATTGTCCGAAAGAACATAGAACGGCTCAATGGCTCCATTTCCATAGATACACGTTTGGGAGAAGGCTCCACTTTTACTGTGAAACTTCCGCTCACCCTGGCGATAATCAGGGCGCTGCTGGTCGCCTACGATTCCCGAATTTACGCGATTCCCCTGGCTTCGGTGATGGAGATCACTAGGATAGAGCCTTCTGACATCCATACGGTGCACAAGCGCGAGGCCATACGGCTGAGGGGAGATGTAATACCCCTGCTATGGCTGGGTGAGATCTTTTCCAAAAGAGGCGAGGAGCGCGGGGCGGCTGAATGGATGGCAGCTGACGGTCGGCCTGAGGATGGCGCTGCAGGAGAGGCGCAGTCGAGACGGATGTTCGCGGTGATCACCTCTTCTCATGAAGGCCAAGTCGGCCTCGTTGTCGATTCTTTGGTGGGCGAGATGGAGATAGTCATCAAAAGCCTGGGTTCTTTTATTGGAAACATTCCGGGGGTATCCGGCGTTACTATCCTGGGAGATGGGAGGGTAGCGCTGATACTGGATATTCCCAGCCTTGTCAGGAGAGTGGTGGAAGAGAGAAATGGCGCTGAACGGGGCTAAAGATGTAGTACCGATCGGAATTGGCGAGATGCATGTGTCGGACAAGCCAGGGGATGTTCTTGTTGCATACGGGCTCGGATCGTGTGTGGGCGTGGTCATTCATGACCCTATCGGGAAGGTCGGAGGAATGGTCCATGTGGCTTTGCCCGAGTCGCTTTCCGCCCCAAGGAGCGAGGAACGTCCTGATGCGAGATACGCGGATGTGGGCGTTCCCATGCTCGTAGGCGAGGTGCTGAGGCTCGGAGGAATGAAGGCGAGGCTCGTGGCCCGGATCGCCGGAGGGGCAAAGATGTTTGACGTCACACCTGAGTTGGAATTCATGGATATCGGGGCGCGCAATTCCGTAGCTGTAAGGGCGGAGCTTGAGGCGATGGGGATTCCGATTGTCGCCGAGGACATAGGCGGGGCCGACGGGCGCACACTTCGCTATGTTGTCGGCAGGGAGCAGGTTTTTGTCCGAAAGCTTGGGATGCGAGAGGTGGAGCTTTAGCTTCAGTGGGGGTGTTTGGCAGGTGCCGACTGTCCTTGTTGTAGATGATGCTGCTTTCATGAGAATGAGGGCCGGGAAACTCTTGAGCCAGAGTGGCTACGAGGTGATTGAGGCAGAAAACGGGCTCGATGCGTTAAACAAGTACACGGAGTACGAGCCTGACTTGGTCCTTATGGACATAACCATGCCTGTTATGGACGGTCTGACCGCGGTGCGGGAGATACGCCAGGTCGATCCGGAGGCGAAGATCATAATGGTATCTGCCATGGGGCAGCAGGCTATGGTGATCGAGGCGATCAAATTGGGGGCCAAGGATTTCATCGTGAAGCCTTATGAGCCTGATAATGTCCTGGCTTCGGTGAAGAAGTTGATAGGCTAATGATGCCCATATCAGTGCTGGTTGTCGATGACTCTGCATTCATGCGCAAGGTCGTATCGGAGATGATTGCCTCCGATCCGGAGCTTTCTGTGGCGGGCACGGCCAGGGACGGTAAGGACGCCATAGAGAAGGCTAGGTCCGTGAGACCTGATGTGATCACTTTGGATGTGGAGATGCCCGTCATGGACGGGCTCGAAGCTCTGCCAGTGCTCTCCGGGGAGCTTGGGATACCAGTGGTGATGCTTTCCAGCCTCACGCAGGAGGGGGCGGAGGTAACCCTTCGGGCGCTCGGCCTTGGAGCCATCGATTTTGTGCCCAAGCCTTCAGGCGCAATCTCCCTCGACATCGACGTTGTCAGAGAAGACCTGCTA
>DUWJ01000145.1 GCA_012842765.1 Bacillota bacterium
GCCTCAACAGATCCCTGAACATCCGCCTTGATAATCACTCTGAGTTCTTTGACTTCCCCTTCTTGGATCTGACTGAACAGTTCTTCAAGAGATACCTTCTTGGGAGCTTCGCCAATGGTCTCAATGCGCCGCCGTTCTGCCCGTCTAGCGGCAACCTGTTTAGCCTCGCGCTCATCCACAACGACTTGGAACACGTCGCCCGCCAGCGGAACATCGCCCAAACCCAGAACTTCAACTGGCATGGATGGCGTGGCCTCCTTCACAGGCTCGCCCTTGTAGTTCGTCATGGCTCTGACTCTACCATGCACTTGACCGACGAGGAAGTAGTCGCCCACCCTGAGCGTCCCCTTCTGGATCAACACAGTAGCGACCGGTCCACGTCCCTTGTCAACCTTGGCCTCGATGACGATTCCCATGGCTGGCCTGTCAGGATTAGCCTTCAGTTCACTCATGTCCGCGATCAGAAGGATCATCTCGAGGAGATCCTCAATGCCCTGCTTATGCAAGGCCGATACAGGGACCATCACTGTATCCCCGCCCCATTTTTCAGGCACAAGCCCGCGTTCGGACAGCTGTGTCGCCACCCGCTCAGGATTGGCATCGGGCTTGTCGATCTTGTTCACCGCAACCACTATCGGCACCTTGGCATCCTTAGCGTGGTTTATCGCCTCGACAGTCTGGGGCATTACACCGTCATCTGCGGCTACGACCAGCACCGCAACGTCAGTCGCATGCGCGCCACGAGCCCGCATGGCCGTAAAAGCCTCGTGCCCAGGCGTATCCAAGAAGGTTATCTTCCTGCCGTCAAGTTCCACCTGGTATGCGCCTATATGCTGTGTTATCCCGCCTGCCTCCGTTGCAGTCACATTGGCCTCTCGTATGGCGTCGAGAAGAGAAGTCTTGCCATGGTCAACATGGCCCATTATGGTTACCACCGGGGGCCTTGGTTTCAAGCTTTCCGGAGGATCCTCTATCTCAGCTATGACAAGTTCGCGTTCCTCCCTTTCGGAGGTAAGCTCCGCCTCAAAGCCAAGCTCTGACGCGAGTATCTGCGCTACTTCGCCTTCAATCTCGTCATTGATCCGAACCATCACGCCAAGCTTCATGAGTCTGCGCAGACAATCACTGGCCGATATCTCAAGTTTGGCAGCGAGTTCACGAACGCTGATAGTCTCCCCCACCTCGATACGCCTGACCTTAGGCGCCTTCTCGCGCTTGCGGCCTCCCCGCTTCACAGCGATCTCATCTATGTCCTCGATATCCCCTGTCCTCACTCGATGCTCGAGCACCCTCGCATCTTCAAGCGGCTTCGAAGTAGGCGGCTTTTTGCGGCCACGCCGATCTCCCTTGCGCTCGGCACGTCGCGGTCCTAGTTCATCATCAACGTAATCCTCGCGCCGACCACGTCCACCCTCAGATGGGCGTTGCCTACCCTTACCCTGTTGTTTAGCAGGGGGCCCTTGTGGAGCACGTGGCTGTTGCTGAGCGGATGCGCCGAGGCCACGTTCACTGTTCTGACGCCCGCCAGCATGAGACGCATCTCCAGGAAGCCTGGACCGGTCGCGCACAGGGCCGCTATTCCCTCCCCGATCTCTGCGATCATCACGATATGGGGGGGCTGCCCCGCCCTCCTGCCGAGCACCCTGAGGCTTGCCCGCACCAGCTGGGCGCGACGCCGCTTGAGGATATGCCCGGCCCCCGCCAGGTTGACGTTGAACCTTCTCCTCTTGCCTAGCGCTCCCCTGGGCACTCGGGGGAGATTGCTCCGGCTTTCTGGCTGGCTCAGCCTGTTGCGCCGATTCCTCAGACTTCCCATCTTTCTGCTGGGCATCGGCTTTGGCGCCTGGCGCGTCGGGACCATACTTGCGCATCACATATCGTGCCGCATTCTCATCGATAGAACTCATATGGTTCTTGGCCTTGACGCCCAACTCGTTGAGGAGATCGACAAGGTCTTTGCTCTGCATGTTCAAATCTCTAGCCAGCTCAAACACTCTCACTTTTCCCATTGGCACTCACCCCCATCACTCGCATCGGGCCAGATTCTCGCCGAGCATACGATAACCCCGAGGCGCACGCAAGGTCCGTATCGGCTCCTATCATGAAATTCCGGCCGCTTGCGCGAGACCGCAGAACTCAACAACATTTTACAATTCATGCCGCTTATCATTGATCAACCCCACAAGCAATTCAGTCAGACAGTTCCTCCTGGAGACGCGCGATGATTTCATCCGGCATATCTGTTTCAAGCGCCCTCGAAAGCTTGCCGCCTCGAGCGGCTTTGGCCAGACAATCGCGGTTCGGGCACAAATATGCGCCACGTCCCGCGCGTTTCCCGCTCGGGTCCAAAAGCACTTGACCTTCGGGCGTACGCACCACCCTAACAAGATCGCGCTTATCCCGAACAGCGCCGCAACCAACGCACGTCCTCTGAGGAACCTTTCTCGCCTTGGCCATACAACCGCACCCCTAAAAATCTATCTCGAATTTTGGCATGCTGACCAAACCGACCTGAGACTCGCTCTTAATATCTATCTTCCAGCCCGTAATCTTGGCAGCGAGGCGCGCGTTCTGCCCTTCCCTACCGATAGCCAAAGATAGCTGGTAATCGGGGACAACTACAGTCGCAACCTTCGATATGAAGTCGGGCCTAACCTCTAGAACCTTCGCCGGGCTGAGAGCGTTAGCAATGAATACCGAATAATCCTCATTCCATGGTATCACATCTATCTTCTCCCCGGCGAGCTCCGAAACTATGGCTTGTATCCTTGCCCCCCTAGGGCCCACACAGGCGCCTACAGGGTCCACGTTCGGGTCTTGGGCAGCAACTGCCACCTTCGATCGTGCCCCTGCCTCGCGCGCTATCCCCTTTATCTCCACAACTCCCTCGGCAATCTCCGGCACTTCCAGCTCAAGAAGTCGCCTGAGAAGACCTGGATGAGTTCTCGACAGCATCACAAGCGGACCTCGACCTGTCTTCCGCACCTCAACTACGTAACACTTGAGCCTCATGCC
>DUWJ01000146.1 GCA_012842765.1 Bacillota bacterium
GGCACCCCAAGTCCCAGCACTATCCGGGACAATGTCTCGTCGAGAAGTTGCACTGCCTCCACCGGAGGCGCAGTCCTGTCGTATATGTCGCCTGCAATCACCACCGCGTCCGGCGACTCATCCCGAACCAAGTCCACGAATTGATCGAGGACATAAGCCTGATCGTCAGTGAGGCGAACTCCATAGAAGATCCGCCCCAAATGCCAATCAGATGTATGAATGAACTTCAAAAAACATCCCCCCCACAACCCGACAGCCCGACGCCGTCCAGCGGAAACCTCGATATTCCTTATACCCTACATGCGAGGGCCCAATTCCCTTGTCAGACACAATTACAAGGTTATCCGCCAAACCCAAGACTCCTTCCCCGGCTACAACTTTCCTCGACCACAATGTGCCTGCATCAGACGGCGATCATCCATTGCGGTTCCGGCGCGGCGAGGCAACGCGCTTGGAAGACAAGCCCTAGTCAAAGTGGATAATTAAGATATATTCGGATATCGTTCCGAAATAAGCGGTTGTGGCCATGGGACTCAGTGCTTCCTGTGGTCAAACCACAACATTGGGAGGCGTAGTATTGATGAAGCGGGTAATCAATGGGCTTCGGCTGGCAGCCTGCATAGCTGTGGTTGTGTTGCTGTTCACTACAACGTCAGGGTGCCTTGGAGGGGCCATTTCGCAACCCTATTCAGTGTCAGGCAAGATCACTGATCCCGACGGCAACGGGATCGGCGGCGTTGCAATTGCCTTCAGCGGTAGGTTCGGAACCGCAACCACCTCGGATGATGGGAAATGGGCCAAAGACGGTCTGAAGGGCAAAGTCACCGTCACCCCCACAAAGGAAGGCTGGAAGTTCACGCCAGGTTCAAAGACCGTTTCCAAAGAGGCATCGAATGTGGACTTTGTGGGAAGCAAACTCGATTACCTTGGCCTTTTCGAGTTCAGCGAATGGAACTACAACGTAACCATAGAACCACCGCCAGAAGATGAGCTAAACGAGCTCTATGTAAGCGTAGCAGTCGACAGCGTTGAAGAGTGCGAGGATGGAACTTACTTCTACATATCCCTCGAGGGCAGCGAAGTCGCTCCTGCCTACCATGTTTTGACCGGGCAGCCCGAACCGCCAGAGGAAGAAGTAATGCTGGCGATAGCCCGAAAAGAAGATGGCTACTACCTTGTCATCCAAGTAGAGGGCCAAGAATCGATTGAAGCCTTTCTGTTTGAGGCGCCGCTTAAGGCGGGCGACACCATAATGGGCGAACTTTTTGCAGTCGAAGGAGAAGAATCGATAGCAACACCAACCGGCAGATTCAAAGCCTTACGTTGCGCTCTCGCGGGTTCAGACGAGGACGACGTTGAACGAATCACTTTTTGGCTTGCGCCATATATCGGACTCGTAAAAGCAGAGATCGTTAGCAGCCCCTACCCTGGTGACGAAAACTCTGAAGCAGCAACACTCACAATTATTCTCGAATCATACGCGGCTCAATAGACGCGGCTCATCTTCGGTCTGGGCTATGATTGACAGCAGCCGTCAGTCTCGGCAGGACGGCTGCTCTTTTGCTTCTCCATCGCAGGTCCGGTCGGCATCCTCGATGTCGGCTGCAGGAGCACTGCTGCTCTTTCGGCGCTCGTTTACGCACCGTTCAAGAAAA
>DUWJ01000147.1 GCA_012842765.1 Bacillota bacterium
TCCCTTCGCATTAAACAATGGGCAGGTATCATGCTGATCAAGGAGGCGTTTCGATTGAAACAACACTCGATTGCGGCTATGTTGCTACTCACAATTGTCTGCGGTTGCCTGGCATTGCTCCCAGGATGCAGACTGGCAAATGGCTTCCATCCACCGACACCCTGGCTATCTGCCTTGCAGACGCTCCCATAGACACTTGCGAAGACGTGAACATCGGAATCAAAAAGGTCTTCGTGAAGCCTTTCAATTACTCGGACCAGATTATAGTAGCAGCATTGCCAGGCCCCGCCAGAGTCAATCTGCTCGATCTGAGGATCAACGAGTTCGTGATGACCGCATCTATTTCGGCTGGCATTTACGAGGACATTTGCCTATTGCTGGATGCAGAAGGCTATGTGAAGCTTCGAGGAGAGGATTTTGCATATCCCCTTGTCGCCGGTGATGCAGAAGAGCTTGATGAGGATGATGACGAACAAGCCATAGAAATCGAGTATCCATTTGAGGTTTGCAGCAGCAGGGTAACCGAGATTCTTATCGATTTTGACCTCGCCAAAGTTCTTCAGCCAAACGAACTCGGCAACGGTTACGTGCTAGATCCTGATGAAATTGAAGCCGTAGACAAGCTCGACGTCGGAGAAATCGAAGGCGAGGTCGTGGCGACCGATCATCGACAGGCCAGTTGTTGTAGAGTTGTTTGATGAAGCTGGATTCGTCGTTCGCGCAACCTTAGCCACTTGGACAGCGACGGATGATGGTGATGACGAGCCCGGCAAGTTCAAGATCAGAGCCATCATGCCAGGCAATTACAGCCTTCGGGCCACAGCGGAAGGCTATATTCCCGCCGAAGTATCCGGACTCGTCGTGCACGAGGGTGAAGATCTCGAGCTGGAAGAGATATGGAATGAAGATTGCATACGCATCACAGGCGGAGAGTTCGACGAGGAAGGACGGATCGTTCTCCTAACCCATGCGAACCGATAATGTCTGCGGACATTGGAACGGCAAATGCCTATCTGGGGCTGTCAACACCCTCGCCCGCTTCCAGCTGCGCATGGGCAAGGGTAGCCTGCTTGAATGAATCATATGGATCAAGGGCTGCAGCTTTGCGAAGGAACGGCAGAGCCTCATTGGCAGAGCCCATGTCATCCAAGTAGAAAAGGCCTATGTCGAATAAGTCAGTAGGACTGTCCCCTGCAATCTCCGCGGCCTCGGAAATAGTATCAACAGCTTCCGCTCTGCGGCCCATCAACAGCAGGACTCTAGCACGCCTGATCATGGCTGAACATGCGTACCTCAAGTCTTCGTCGGCATTCCTCGGCAGGGCTATGACAAAATCGAGATGTTCCAAAGCCTGCTCCAAAAGGTTCTGTTCCAGCCTTGCCGCACCGAGGGAGAGGTGGGTCATGGGATGAGCGGGATTTCTCACGAGGCTCTCCTCGAAAGCCTTCACAGCCTCATCCCAGCGGGAATCGATGAACCGGCTAAGGCCGATAATAAGCCAAGCCTCCGGTCTTTCAGGGTCAACCGCCAGAACACGCTCGGCTATGTCAACTCCCCATCTCACATAGCCGATCTTCAGCATCAAACCGGCAATGCGCTCCAGCTCATCCAGATCGCCGGAGGCGGCGTCCGCGGCCCTGAGCAAAAATGGGAGCGCATCTTGTTCCAGGCCGATGCTGGAATACAATTCTCCCAGCACCTGTATTTCCAGCTCGTCATCGGCAAGGACAGCCAACGCCTGCCTGACTGCAGATGCGGCTTCGTCCCTAAATCCCATGCTCTGCTGGACAATGGCCCAGCCCAACCATGCTTCAACGCTAGCATCTTCGGAATCCACGAAGTCTGCAAAAACCTCTTCTGCTTCAAACCAGTTCTGCCGGGCAATAGCATCAAAGCCCTTCTGGAGGGCGCTGCTGCCATCATCATTCGTGCGCCTGTTCACTGTTGTCTCCTCCTCGGCCGCTATCCGCTGCCTACCCCCATCTCCAGACTGAGCGGGCACAGCAGTTCTTTTCGGACACCGAACCTGTTCGTCCCCACAACCGGGCATCGAAATCGGGCCTATCTAAATTTCCCCGCAGAACATGATTCTCCTTCAAGTGGCGATTAGGAGGCATTGAATTCCTCCGGCAATCGCGTCATTGTCCACCTTGGTCTATGGGCCAAGCGGTGCGAAAAGCACGGCTTGACTGCCTTGTTTGCTCAACCTCTCCTAAACAACAGATCCCAAAGGTCTCGCATTCAGAACCGGCTAGCTCATCCAACTCGCCATAATCCGGGAACACTCAGGTACCGCTCGCCAGTGTCAGGGAATAGGACAACAACCCGGCTCGCCTCTCCCAGTCTGCGCGCTACCTCAAGCGCGGCCACGGCAACAGCTCCAGAGGATATGCCGACTAACAACCCTTCGCAGGCCGCAAGTGCCCGAGTCGCGCGATAGGCATCATCAGAGCTAACCGAGATTACTTCATCGAGGATCGACATCTCCAGCACGCTGGGAACAAAACCCGCTCCAATGCCCTGTATGCCGTGGAGGCCGGGCTCGCCGCCGGATATAACAGCTGACTCCTGCGGCTCAACTCCCACCACGAGTACTGACGGGATTTCACGTTTTAATGCCCGCCCCACACCGGTCACAGTTCCGCCGGTTCCAATTCCGGCAACGAATGCGTCTAGCCGACCTTCGACGTCTGCAAGTATCTCTCGGGCCGTTGTTTCCTCATGAGCCCGGCAGTTTTCGGGATTTTCAAATTGCAGCGGCATAAACCAGTCGGAGTGTTCGGCCGCCAATTCGCGAGCCCTGGCCACAGCGCCCGCCATGCCATGTGAGCCTGGGGTCAGCACAAGCTCCGCCCCGTATGCAGCAAGAAGCTTCTGCCTTTCAATGCTCATAGAATCGGGCATAACAAGGACTATTCTGTAGCCTCTGGCCGCAGCAATCATGGCAAGCCCCACCCCCGTATTACCAGACGTCGGCTCGATTATTGTGCCTCCCGGCGCCAGAACGCCTGCACGCTCCGCAGCATCTACCATGTAAAGTGCAGCCCTGTCTTTCACGCTCCCTCCGGGGTTGGCCGATTCTACCTTAGCAATAATCTCGCCCCGACCGCCCCCGCCAAACCGGCTAAGCCGCACCATGGGCGTGTGGCCGATCAATCCGGTCACATCAGATGCAATACTCAATTGCCTCTTCCTCCTCTTCCGATTCAGGCAGCGGCTCACATGGAGCCCCTCCGTATCCCACGGCCTGCCCAGAACGGCTAATTCTGCGCAACGTCTCAAGCTCTGCCTCCAACCTTTCCACCCTGAGCGCCATGAGGTCGAGAGCGCGTCCTATGGGGTCTGGCAAATCGCCATGATCGAGATCGGCCTCGCGAACCCTCACGCCTGCTCTTGCAACAACACGGCCTGGAACGCCAACTACCGTCGAATCTGGTGGAACATTACGAATAACGACAGCGCCAGCACCGATCTTCGAATTGCTCCCCACTGTTATCGAACCAAGCACTATAGCGCCTGCCGACACAACTACCCCTTCTTCCAAAGTGGGGTGGCGCTTTCCGGTCTCCTTCCCGGTACCTCCTAATGTAACGCCCTGGTAGATGGTGACGTCATCTCCGACCTCAGCAGTCTCTCCGATAACCACCCCCATGCCGTGGTCGATAAAGACACCTCGGCCTATGGTCGCTCCCGGGTGTATCTCGATCCCCGTAAAGAAGCGAACCAGCTGTGAAGTGAGCCTGGCAAGCCCGAATGCCTTGTTCACGTATAGCCAATGGCTCAACTTATGCCATATCAAAGCGTGAATGCCCGGGTACAAAAGCAACACTTCCAACCTGTTTCTGGCCGCCGGATCACGCGCCATAGCAGCATCGATGTATGAACCAATATCCTTCAGCATTTTCATGCAACTCCTCGGCTGTGCCGTAATGTGTTAAACAGCAACGAGTCTGCAGAGGCGACCCTGCCAGGAAAAGGCCTATATAACACAAAAGCCGCCTCTTTACAGAGACGGCTCATCTGTCCGTGGTCCCACTCTGCTCACGGATGGCCGATATCCGACAATGCGCGCTCGGCCAACCGCAGCTCAGGCTCCCCACTTTGGCAGGCAAAGCCTTGCTCGAAATGGGGAACACGCGATAACGGGCGCACCCGTGGCCACCTACTCCCACCCGCTGCCTGCAGACAGTTTCAGCGCCAGGCTCAAGGGCGCACTCAAGAAGCGCTTGCCCGGGAACGCTTGCACCCGGTGACGTTCCCTCTCTCTGGGCAGTCCGCCCCCGACCTCCCTCTCATAGCCGCTTGCATCTTTGCTGTTTGGGATATAGCATATGTCTTCCGACGTCTGCTGTCAAGATAGCCAAAAGCCCAGTATTCCAAATTATTCGCCTAGCACATGATCCCGTCGGGCCCATCTGAACGTTCAGCCTTCCATTCTAATCCCACCATCCCTGCCTCAGGACAACGCCCAAGTAGCTTTGGAAAAATTGTTGCCGATAGGCGGCTTTCTCGGTGCTTCAGACAAGTCAAGTAATCGGCACAGCTTGGTCTTGGATTTTGCCTGCACACGTATACTTAGCTCGGGAACAGCCTATTGACACGCGTTGGACCGCTTTTGGCGAGTGACCATATCCATACGCTGGTTCGCATCAATGGGATGTGTCTAAGACTTGAACACTTGCGATCGCAATGTGACTTGAAGTTGGCCAAGTCCGTTGACACCCCCTTCCTCCCCCGCCACACACTTCTTGTCCGGGTCTCAAAGGGCAGCCCAGCCTTTCGGCGCTGTTTGCACGACTGTTGAACTCGATTGCTATCCGGCACAAGGGCCTCAGCTGCCCCGGGGAACACTCAAACGCTTTTTTGGACATACCTGAGCAATCACAAGCAGCATCGTGTCCAGATCAAACGGTCCAGGTTTGAACCGCAGGTAACACATCGCACAGAAATGTATCGAGACCTACTTAGCATTGTCTCCGGATGAACGAGGCTTGCTTAAACATACAGTCGGGGACGTGCCTCACAAGGCAAGCATACCCGCCCCCAATATTCTCTGATTTGACGCTGCGACGCTAACATGGCACATGCAGATCAAACCAATGCCTTGCGCGCCAGCCAACAACTGACTTGGGTAGCGCCTATAGGCGTTAGATAGGCGACATGAAGCGGCTGCAGCCAAGTGGCCTTGGCCACAACCGCTCCACAGTCTATAACCTATTCTCTATGCAACTCGATGACTACTTTGCCACGAGCTCCAGCGGAACAGGTATGAAGGCATCCACCTTAGCCCCATCAAGCACGCGTTTTGCCACTGTCACTGCCATGCTCCCCATTGCGCGAGGCTTCTGGGCTACAGTGGCAACCAACTTGCCGTCTTTCACTGCTTTTATGGCATCGTCCGTAGCGTCAAATCCCACTATCTTAATGGCAGACAGCCTGCCAGCAGCCTCTATGGCCCTGAGCGCGCCCAACGCCATCTCGTCGTTGTGGCAGAACACCCCATCTATGTCCGGCTGGGCCTGGAGAATGTTCTCCATGACTGTCATGCCCTTCGCCCTGTCAAATCCCGCTTCTTGTCTCGCGACAATCTTGATGTTCGGGTATTTCTTCATCACCTCATTGAAGCCTTTCCCCCGGTCGCGCGCAGCAGAAGCGCCAGGTATGCCCTGTATCTCTACTACCTTTCCCTTGTAGCCGATGAGTTTTGCCAAGTATTCGCCGGCCATCTGGCCGCCCTGCACGTTATCGGACGCAATATGGCAGATGACTTCACCGCCATCTGCGCCGCGATCAACGGTGATCACCGGTATCTTCGCTCGATTTGCCGCCTTTATGGCCGAAACTATGGCTGCAGAATCGCAAGGGTTGACCAAAATGATGTTGACGCCTTGCTGAATGAAGTTTTCCACCTGCGATAGCTGTCTGTTGGGGTCATTCTGAGCATCAGCGACAGTAATGCCCAGCCCAGCCTTCTTGGCCTCCTCCAAAGCTCCATCTCTCAGATCCACAAAGAACGGGTTGTTGAGAGTTGAAATCGCAAGACCAATCTTTGGAGCAGCTGCGCTCGCCATTGACGCAAACATGCTCCCTATCATCAGCACACACAGAAAGACCGAAAGTATCCTATTGGATCTCATTCAAAGCGCCTCCCCTTATCATAGTGCCATAGTATCCCATAAACTCCCAACACATCCACAGTATGCCCGGTATGACCCGTGTATGACCTTTATGCTCACCTCCCAGTCAATCCGGCAATCCGTCCTCGAACAGGCCCTCAACACCCGAGTATAAGATGACATTGGCATAGGGCCTAAACTCAGCAGTCCTGACAACCGTCTTCGCGTACTCCGTCAGTTCCTTCAGCCTAGAATGGGGCACGAACTCGACTCGACCTTCGCCCAAAGCTTCCGTTATAACTCTGATCACGTGCGGGTTTTCCCTCAGCGCTTCCTCTGCCACTATCGCTCGTTCAACCTGCAACTCCCGAACAACCTCCTGGAACACTTGATCAAAAGACGGCACACCGCGCACTAATGACAAATCTATCCTCTCAACGCCTTGCGGAATCGGCAGTCCAGCATCGCAGATGACAATTGAGTCTGTATGCCCAAGGCTGGCTATAGCCCTGCACAAATCGGGGTTGATTATGCCGGATTTCTTCATTCTCTATCGTCCTCCATCCTTCGTCTATCACCTGGCATCGGCAGTGCTGTGAAAGGCCTTGTCCATGAGCACAGCCGCCAGAATCACAGCGCCTTTGGCCACATCCTGGTAGAACGGAGACACATTGAGCAGATTGAGTCCGTTCGCCAACACTCCAATAATGAAAGCGCCGACAAGCGTCCCTCCTACGCCGCCTTCACCCCCGGACAAGCTCGTGCCCCCAAGGATAACTGCAGCAATGGCATCAAGCTCGTAACCCGTCCCCGCAGTGGGCTGGGCTGAAAGCAGCCTCGCTGATAGAATCACCGATGACAGCCCTGCCAGAAGGCCGCACCATACGTAAACTAACATCTTGGTTCTCTCAACGTTTACTCCCGACAGCCTGCAGGCCTGTTCATTTCCGCCTATAGCGTAAACAAGCCGTCCAAACTTCGTCCGGTTCAACACGAAGCCGACTATCAAATAGACCACTGCCACGATAAGAACTGGCACTGGCACGCCCGCCAAGAAACCGCCGCCTATCACTTCGAAGATTGGAGAATCGACCAGTATTGGCCTGCCCTCCGTGTACACCAACGTAAAACCTCTGGCAAGCGCCAACGTAGCCAAAGTAACAATGAATGGCGGGAGCTTCGCATAAGAAACAAAGAAGCCATTGACCATGCCGATCATGAGCCCCACCCCAAGCGCCACGACAATCGCAATCCAAGGGTTGCCTGTGGATTGCAGAGCGCCTGCTGCAAAACACCCCGCTAAGGCCACATTTCCGCCCACCGAAAGGTCTATCCCTCCCGTAAGTATCACCATGGTCATGCCTGCCGCCAGTGCTCCGTTGATCGCCACCTGCCTCATTATTGTCAAAAAGTTCGAAACAGAGAAGAACCGCGGATTCATGAATGAAAGGGCAGCGATCATGGCCAAAAGTATGAAAGTCATCCCGTAACGTCTGAGAATATCGATAACAGGCCTAGGCGCCAACAACACTACCCCCAGTCGCCAATCTCAATACCGCTTCCTGTGTGCACTCATCGCCCATCAGTTCGCCTACGACTCTGCCCGAATGCAACACCAAAACTCTATCGCTCATTCCAACAACCTCGGGTATCTCAGAGGAAATCAGGAGCACTGCCTTGCCGTTCTTGGCCATGCCTCCTATGAGCCTGTAGATCTCAGCCTTCGCCCCAACATCTATGCCGCGCGTGGGCTCACACATGATCATCACATCAGGGTCAACAGCAAGCCACTTTGCAAGTACTACCTTCTGCTGGTTTCCGCCGGACAAGTTCATGACAGGCTGCTTTGGAGACGGTGTTCTTATGTCCAACTCCTCGATTTTCTCGGTAACAATGCGGTCCTCCATCCAAGAAGAGAGCACACCCCTGCGGGAAATGGCATCCAGAACCGTAATGGTGATGTTCTTCGAAACTGAAAGCAGCTGAACAAGGCCTTCTTCTTTTCTGTTTTCAGTCACCAAGCCCACACCGGATCTCACTGCCTTGCTCGGAGATGAGAGACTAGCCGGTCTTCCCCGGAGAAGAACCTCTCCGCCGTACGTCCGCCCTATCCCGAAAAGAGCCCTCGCCAACTGAATCTGACCGGCGCCCATCAAGCCTGCGATTCCCAGGATCTCGCCTTCGTGAACTGTGAAGGATATAGGCTCTCCTGCCGGATCCAAAAGCAAGCCCTTAACTTCCATTGCAGGGCCTCCAATGTCCGCCTTGCATCTATCGTACATCGTTGTCAGCTCGCGGCCTACCATCTGTTTGACGACTTCATTTCGCGTAACTTCCGAAATTGGCGAACTTGAAACGACTCGCCCGTCTCTAAGGACAGTGATCCTGTGGGATATTCGAAAGACTTCTTCGAGTTTGTGGGAGATATAAATAACAGCTATGCCCTTCGAAACCAGGGTTCGGATGACATCGAACAGCCGCTCCACCTCGACGTTAGACAAGGCTGCTGTAGGTTCATCCATCACGAGGATGCGGGTCTTTCCAGACAACGCTTTTGCAATCTCCACTATCTGCTGCTCGGCCATGGTCAGTAACCGGACAGGCGCGAAGACGTCAATGTCCACACCAAGGCCGTTGAGGATCTTCTCAGACTCATAGACCATGGTTTTCTTGTCAACCAAGCTCCTGAGCCCAGGAATAGATGGCATGTTCGATAGCATGATGTTCTCAGCAACAGTCATCTGCGGCACGAGCGTGAACTCTTGGTGAACCACGCTAATGCCGTGTTCTTGAGCCTGGCGCGGAGAACTGATGTCAACTGGCCGGCCTTCGACCAGGATCTTCCCGGAATCCATTTTATATACGCCGGCTAAGATCTTGATGAGAGTGGACTTTCCGGCCCCGTTCTCGCCTACCAGCGCATGCACCTCTTTGGGCCATAGGCTGAAATCGACGCCGTCCAAGGCTTTTACTCCGGGAAAGCTCTTGCATATGCCTTCCATGCTGAGGATAGGATCAACCTCTTTGTCGCCCATGTCCACTACCTCCTCCCCTTTCCGCCAAGAATTCTTCCACCTCGGTGCGGATAGGCATTGAGGTCTGCGCTCCAAGACTAGTAGTGGAGATGGCTGCCGCTGCCTGCGCATGGGCAATAAGCGTGGCAATATCTATGGAACCCCCTAAGCTCTCGTCCAACACGCACGCGAGCGCTCCAACAAATGTATCGCCCGCCCCGGTCGTGTCTATCGCGTCTACCTCGTAAGCTGGAAAGGCGATGCCTTCGCGATCGAGCGGGCCTGCATATGCACATCCTTTGTCCCCAAAAGTCACAACCACATTGGAGCCCGTCACATTCGCCAGCCTTCTGGCAACATCTATAGCAGGATCCCTGCCTTTCACTATCTTGCCGTTTGGCTCCCGCGA
>DUWJ01000148.1 GCA_012842765.1 Bacillota bacterium
AATGCTGCAGGAGTAACAGCTTGCAGAATCATAGACTCGCCACGAGAGCGATTGATTGCCATCCTCACGAATAATTTCGCGCCTTGCAATGGCCGTTTCCCAACCCTCATCGTCCTGGCCTCGTTCATCACCGCCGCCATCACTGGCCCGCGATTGCGCTCGGGCATGGCTTCGCTTCTGGTAGTTGCCGCAGTTGCGCTTGGAATATGTACGACATTGATCGTTTCATGGGCACTGTCGAAAACGCTCCTTGTGGGGATGCCGTCTTCATTCATCTTGGAATTGCCGCCCTACAGAAAACCGCAGATACTGCCAGTTCTCATCCGGTCGATCTATGATCGAACGCTACACGTGCTCTGGCGCGCGATGGTAGTAGCTGCGCCCGCAGGCGCAATCGTATGGATCCTTGGCAATCTCGTAATAGAAGGCCGGCCAGCGATTATTCACATGTCCACGTTTTTGCAGCCTCTCGGACACGCCATGGGGCTAGACGGTTTCATACTCACAGCTTTCATTCTGGGTTTGCCCGCTAACGAAATAGTGCTCCCCCTCCTGATCATGTGTTACACGTCTTCATCGATGCTAGTGGAAGTGGAAGGCATGATTCACCTGTCAGAAACGCTCGCTGCAAATGGATGGACATGGCTGACTGCCGTATGCACCATGGTTTTCTCTGTTCTTCACTATCCATGCAGCACAACCTTGATAACAATCTGGCGGGAAACCGAAAGCCGAAAGTGGACAGTTCTTTCAGCCCTGATTCCGCTGGCTACAGCCGTCGTAACCTGTTGCATTATCGCTTCTGCAGCGCGGTTTTGCGGCCTTGCACCTCTCTGACAGCACTATGTTCAGCGAAAGCTTAGCCAAACAAGGAAACCGGGGGCTATGTGGACACGATATTCGATGCTCCATTGCAGAAGTCCCTGAACCTCGTCTTGTTTTCGTTGTCTTGGAGAAACTGGGTAAGAAGCTCAATCCTATCTATTGTTTCAGGCATAAGATAGTGTTCCATGGCTTCAGCTTGATCCTCTATACAAACATCACATCCTATCGCCCTGAGAAACTTGCACAGCGCGTGATTCCGGCTCACAAGGTAGTCACCTGCTATCCTCCCTTCCTCTGTCAACAACAAGTCGCTCCGGGATCTATATGCGATCATGCCCATGTCGGCAAGCCTTCGGAGTGCCCTGGTTACAGATGGCATAGATACACCTAGCTTTAGTGCGATGTCTTTCGGGCGCACTGTTCCATGGCAATCAAGATGCCGGCACAATTCCTCAAGATAATCCTCTAAGCTGGGCGTGAGCATTGTATCCACCTACCTCTCCCGATCAAACTCTATTTCTGACAGTCACTCTATGCGCATCCTCCGATTCAGTTCTTGAAAACCGATGTCCATAGCTTACTCTGCTGTCGCCTAACAGATGGTCCGTCTTTGTACATCAGAATCCCCGGCGCTCGTGTCTGCATTACGCGCAAACCGGCTACAACGTTCCCTCCTGAAAGGAATAACAAAGAGACGGACACCACATGGCTATTCGCCAATAGTGTCCGTCACAGTTTGCATATCCACATATGTAATTCGAAAAAGATGGTGCCGAAGGGGGGACTCGAACCCCCATGACCTCGCGATCGGATGATTTTGAGTCATCTGCGTCTGCCGATTCCGCCACTTCGGCGCGTCACTATTCTACCACGGGCGCCCGCTTGGTGCAATAGGACGCAGCAGTCGAGACGGCGTCAACCTACTGTAGGAAAG
>DUWJ01000149.1 GCA_012842765.1 Bacillota bacterium
AAGATGACCGTCTGTTCCACAGGGATGGGAGGGCCTCAAGCCGCCATAGCCATGGAAGAGCTGGGCATGCTCGGCGCAGACACCTTTATCAGAGTGGGCTCCGCCGGCGCCTTGCAGCCCGGCATGGGAGTGGGAGACATCGCAATCGCCACCGCAGCCTACCGCGATGGAGGCGCAACAAGGAGACTCCTTCCCATCCCGTTCCCCGCCGCGGCCGATTTCCATGTCACCCGCGCACTGTACGACGCGGCCAACGAAAGCAGCGCCGTTTTCCACTTGGGCGTAGTAGCTTCCACCGACATCTTCTACGCGCCCGCTGACCCAAGTTTCGACAAGATGCTTGCTGACGCGGGCGCAATCTGCATAGAAATGGAGACAGATACCGTATTCATCCTAGGCCACGTTCGAAAATTCCGCTGTGGCGCCATTTTCGTCATGGATACAGGAGACAGCGGCGTCAGACCTGACGCCTCGGGGCCATGGGCTGACCATGCAGCAGACACCGGGTTCCTAGAGGGCGAAGACCTCGCAATCGATATCGCTCTTGAGGCAATGAGGCGATTGGCGACAGAAGATGAGAAGTAGCGTCAAGGTAAGACTCTTCCGTATCAAGGGCTTGCCATATCCTCCATGAAGTGCATGCCAAATGGTATACATATGTAGATTATTTAGTAAATATAGCAGGAACTCGGCAGAAGATGGCGAATACCTGTCCGGGCAGCGCCTGAACGCGCCCCCTAATGATACTGGGAGGTGGACTAGGTGAATTCTCTGTTGGTGATGGTAGTTACCTTCGCTCTGTACATCCTCGCCTACAACCTGTATGGAAAGAGACTGGGCTCTAAAGTGTTCCAGCTCGCTACGAAGAACATCACTCCTGCTGAGAAGTTCAATGATGGTGTGGACTACGTCCCGACCAATAAGTTCATCCTCGCTGGTCACCATTTCACATCGATTGCGGGAACCGGGCCAATCGTGGGACCGGTTCTCGGCGTGATATGGGGCTGGGTACCCGCGCTTCTGTGGGTGATCTTCGGATCGATATTCGCCGGAGCCGTCCATGACCTAGGCGCATTAGTCCTGTCAATGCGCCACGACGGCAAGTCAATAGGCGACATCACCGGAACAGTCATCAATCCCCGTGCACGGACCCTATTCTTCACGATCATCTTCTTCTGCCTGTGGATCGTTATCGCCATATTCGCCCTGCTGATGGCAAACCTCTTCGTCCAATACCCACAATGCGTCTTCCCTATTTGGCTCGAGATACCCATAGCCATGGGACTCTCGTATTACCTGTACCAAAAGAAGGGGAATCTCGCCGTCGGCTCCGTAGTGGCCATAGTATTGATGTATCTTACAATCTGGATCGGGCTGTATATCCCGCTAGAACTGACCAACGAAGTTTGGCTCATCATAATAATGGTCTACATCTTCTTCGCATCAACAATGCCAGTCCAAAAGCTGCTACAACCGCGAGACTACATCAACGCGCTCGAACTTCTGGTCGCCATGGTACTCCTCATCATAGGCATCATCGTAAGACCGCAACCGATAGTCGCGCCGGCAGTGGTCCATGCGCCTGCAGGAGCACCGTCAATGATGCCATTCCTGTTCATAACGATAGCTTGTGGTGCAATATCGGGGTTCCATTCTCTGGTGTCGAGCGGCACAAGCTCGAAGCAGATAGCCAGCGAACCGCATGCCCTTGCAATAGGATACGGCGGAATGCTGCTCGAAGCGGCCCTTGCAACTCTGGTCATAATCGCTGTATGCACAGGCGTCTCCACTGAAACTTGGCTCGAGACATACTCGAACTTCGCCAAGATTCCTACGTTGCCCACATTTGCTGAAGGCGGCGCCAGAATAGTAGGCGCACTCGGAATCCCTGAGGCCTTCGCCCTCAACATCCTGGCAGTCTTCATGGTGAGCTTCGCAAGCACGACAATAGACACGGCAACCCGTCTGCAACGGTACGTAATCTCCGAATTCGGCGAGGACTTCCAGATAGGCTGGATGCAAAACAAGTACATCGCAGCGCTTATCGCAGTAGTCAGCGCCTACTTGCTGGCCTTCCGCGGCAGTGCGAACGTTATCTGGCCACTGTTCGGCGCGACCAACCAGCTCCTCGCCGGACTCGCATTGCTCACAGTCACGGTATATCTGGCCGAGAATAAGCAGCCCACGGCATACACAGCAGTGCCCATGGTATTCATGATCATCATCACCACATGGGGCATGATCGCAAACTTGTTGCAGTATATCAGCCAGTCCAACTGGCTGCTTACGACCATCAACGCAATAATCATCCTTCTGGAGGTCTGGTTGATCATAGAAGCATTCAACGTTCTGGGCAGTACGCAAAAACAAGAGTTAAAGTCCACGGCATAGCAACGAATTTGCCCGGGCCAGTGTCCCGCTTCACGGTTAGACCAGGTTTGGGGCTTCTGGCACGATGCGGGCAAACATCTTTCACATGTAGCTTCGCCGCGCCCCCAGATAGCGCAAAGCGCGGCGAAGCTACATGAAGCACTTTAACCCACAGACGGTACATCAATCCCGACAAGATGGCACTCACCGCTGCCGGAGGATAACCCCCTCATTGCTTGGAAGAGGGAATCTGAACCGCCCATCGGAATCGCACTCCAATTCGTCTTTTCTTGTGACTACTTCCACGGTGGTTGACCCGGGCCACCATACATCCACGTTGCGCAGCTCATGGGAGAAGTTTACTAACACCA
>DUWJ01000150.1 GCA_012842765.1 Bacillota bacterium
GAGCAGTCGAGGATGATCGAGGAGCTCGACGCAGCCCTCGCCAAGGAGCGCAGCTGGCAAAGCAAGGTCATGGAATACGTGGTCGGCGCCGTTGTTGGAGCCATCCTCAGCTACCTTTTTTCACTGTTCGGGTAAGCCTCCACTCCTAGAAAGAGCCCGCATCACGCGCGAGAAGAACAGCGACCCTATCCCAAAGCTGGCGTATAGCCTGCGCGGCTTCGCCCGCAACGCTATCTGGGCCCGCGCAATCAGGAGCACCATCTCCGTACAGAACAGGCGGCTCACCCCTTACAACCGCCCTTACCATCTCCTCATCGAACGGGATCTTCCCCGCAATCTCGATTCCCCTTGCACAACAGTAATCCTCTATGCGCTCAGCATTAGCCTCATCAAGATCGCACTTGTTGATACATACCGCCGACTCTACACCGAAATGGCACGTAAGGTCGAGGACCCGCTCCATGTCGTGGACCCCCGCCACCGTGGGTTCCGTTACGATCAAGGCAAGATCCACTCCGGAGATGGAGGATATGACGGGGCATCCCACCCCAGGCGGCCCGTCGGTAATGATCAACTCGTGCCCCTGGCTTTCGGCTATCTCCCGCGCCTTGCGCCTCACTTGGGATACGAGCTTCCCTGAGTTCTCTTCAGCCGCCTTGAGCTTGGCATGGACCATCGGCCCAAACCGGGTATGGGATACGTACCAGTGCCCTGACATGACGTCGACCATGGTTATAGCACCCTCGGGACAAATATGGGAGCACACAGTACACCCTTCACAGGAAATCGGATCGATGGTTGGATGCCCATAGGCCATGGCTATAGCGCCGAAGCGGCACACTTCGCTGCAATGACCGCACCCCGTGCATCGGCTCACATCGACAGTTGCCTGTCGCGAAGCCATAAATTCATGGGATTCAACTACCTCTGGCGAAAGCAAGAGGTGAAGGTCGGCAGCATCCACATCGCAGTCGACTAAGACTTTGTTCTCCGCCAAAGCCGCAAATGACGCAACTACACTCGTCTTGCCGGTGCCTCCCTTGCCGCTTATCACGAGCAACTCCTTCATATCTCACCCATCTCCCTTCGCCCATCCTCTCCCTCTGCGCCAGATTCGCCGCTCGCACTGATCTTGCGCCACAACCCCTTCAAAGCGCCTCGGAGCTCTGGAAAGTCATCCACAAGCCTTCCGCCCTTAGCGTAGCATTCGGCGTACTTCCTGTCGTATGGTATTTCAAGCAACACAGGGATGCCCTCGCGGCTGCAATAGGCTGAAACGGCCTCATCCCCCAACCCGGCCCTGTTAATCACTACGCCGCAGGGTATGCCTAGCTCCCGAACCAGTCCAACGGCCAGCCCAAGATCGTTGAGGCCGAAGGGCGTAGGCTCCGTCACCAGCACGCAGTAATCGCTGCCCTTGATCGAAGCCACAACCGGACAGGACGTCCCGGGGGGCGCGTCTATGATCGTCAACCCGGCCCCTAGGCCTTCCTTGTCCAACGCCTCCCTCACCGCTTTCACCACAGGCGGTGCCAGAGGGCTTCCGATCCCTGTCCGTCCATGGGCAAACCTGATATCTCCTGCGCGCCCCGTCTCCACTTCCCCGATCACCTTCGGGCTCTCCGTTATCGCCCCCTGCGGGCAAAGAAGCGCACACCCCCCGCATCCATGACAGAGCTCGGGCAGGACGATCGTCCGGGAGCTGAAGGCAAGGATCGCATGGAAAGCGCACACCCGGGCGCATTTTCCGCATCCGTTACACTTGCTCTCGTCCACAACCGGAACTGGCAAACTTACTTTTTCGGAGCGCTCGATTTCGGGATGGAGGAAAAGATGGGCATTGGGCTCCTCAACATCGCAGTCCAAAAAGCGTATCGGCATAGCCCCCTCCAAGGCCAACGCCAAGTTGACCGCGACAGTAGTCTTGCCCGTTCCTCCTTTGCCGCTCGCTATTGAAACAATCACATTCCATCGCCACCATTCATCGTGCATGCCCCAACTTCGCGTATTTTGTCCTTCCAAAAACAGGCAGGCTCTAACGGGCCTGCCCGCCAATCCCCCGCTAGTTGTGGCCGCAGCCGCGCCTATGGGTTCCCCCGTTTTCCCCGTGTCCGCATTCACCGTGCTGCTCATGTCCGTGGCCGTGATCGCAAGCGCTCTCGCCCACCTCAAGAGATCCCGCAAGATACGCGTGGACGACATCGTCCACACTCCCGAACGCTCCTATCACGGTCTTGATGCCCCTAGCAGCAAAGTGTTGCTGGGCCCTTGGACCCATTCCGCCTGCGATGATGCAGGAAACTCCGTGTTCAGAAAGGTACTGAGGAAGAAAATCGGGTTGATGCTCGGGGTTTGGAAGAATGGCCGAATCGACGGCCTTGCCGTTTTCCACTGTGACTATGGTGAATTCAGAGCAATGCCCGAAATGAGGCGAGACGGTGGAACCGTCAGTTGCCACAGCAATCTTCATCTATGGTTACCCCCTTAAATGTGAAAAGACCAATTCTGCTCGATCCTATCGTGGGAAGCTCCGTTTGCGCCGACGGGGTCTGCCCCACTTGCCAGCTGGCCCAGCCCTTGAGCCTAGCGACCCCCGCGGCCATGCCCGCCCATTCCATGATGGGAATTGACTGTAGGTCCGGAAATTGCCTCGAGCGTCCCTGACTTAAAAGCCTCCAAAGCGTCCTTCACTGTCCCGGAAGACATTCTGTAGACCTTTATGCCCGCGGCTTCCAGAGCCATCGCTGCATTGGGACCAACATTTCCGGTAACGACCGCCTCTGCGCCCTTGTCAGCAAGAAACTGGGCGCTTTCAGTTCCCGCTCCGCCTGACGCCATAACGCTCTCGTTGGAGAATGCTTCGAATTCCTCGGTATCGACGTCTATGATCACAAAATGTTCGCACCTGCCGAAACGCGGGTCCAACCCGGCTGAGAGGCTGGTTCCCTGCGCCGTTACTGCTAGCTTCAAACTACCATCTCCCCTTAACCTCCGGCAACTTTGTCCACTATCCTCGGTACAGGTCGATTGCTGGCCGGCGAAGGAGCCGAAGGACGCTCAAATCCGACCTCTCTCACCCCTTCGCCTCGAAGGACTAGCCTTCATCGTACTCTTGGGAACCAGAAAGCTCGCTCAGACGCCCCCGGACGGCCTCGAGCTCCTCCATGAGAAACTCTGACTGTCGTTTTAGATAGCCTATCTCCTGTTCTTTCGACGGCCTCATGGCCTCTTGGGCGTAAGGGCTGTAAGCAGGCCCGTACGCGGCCTGACCCCATGCCCCTGCTCCAGAACGCATCCATCTCGGCAGTCCCGTCGCGTAGTACATCCTTCTGTACCCTCGTCCGAATCCGCCTCCCCCATAACAGCGCGGAGCGCGTCCAAATCCCGGCCCCCTGCCCATTGCGGGATTAGCATATCCAGGAACATCATATCCGGTGCAGAAGCCTGCGCCCCTGCCTGTCATAGGACCGAAACCAGTTGGTCCTCTTCCATCTCCTCTCGGCATGTAAAGCACCTCCTCTCCAAAGCCTTGGGGTTTGATCGAACGACTACCTCCACGGCTTTTTCATATGCCCATCCTCCGGTTGGATTGAATACGTGCTTGGCTTGACGCCATCAATTGCTGTTGTAGGGTTATGGGCATATGTTCATTATCAGTATACCCGTGGTTATGAGCATATGTCAATAATCTGAGCGCAGAAATGTGCCCGCAATGGTTCAGTTTCCATCGTTGGCGAAGAAATAGGCCCGTCCTTCTCGGCGGATGGCGCAGATAAGTCCTTCTCCCTTGAGAATCCCCACAAACTTAGCGGCCTCATTGATGTTGAGATCGAGCCCTTCGGCTATGTCCCTGACGGTGCACGGCCGTCTCTTGAGGAGCTCAAGCACCCGCCCACAGTCCGCTTCGATCCCGGGCGCCCCCAGCCCGGCCCCGGCTGGGCTATGAAAAGACCCATCAGCGTCCTGATAAATCCCGGACGCCACGATCAACTCCGCCCGATCGTCAAACCGTCTTCTCGCTTTTTCCAGCGCCCCCTGTGTCAGTGCGCGGGCAAAGGATTCGGCGGGAGGCCTTTCCACCGTATTGAGCTGGATCTTTTCACACCTTATGCGTGTTAGGGCAGAGGCTATCTTGTCGATTTCATCATCACTGTCGTTTATGTCCCTGACCATCATCACTTCTATCCAAAGCTTCCCCGAGTACTCATACGAGAACTCCTCCAAGCCGCAGAGGATGTCCTCGATTCTCAATCCGGAGCATGGGCGGTTTATCCTTTCAAAAACGTCTTGCGTTGCGGCATCAACAGAAGGAATCACAAGGTCCGCGCCAAGGAGCTCTTTTCGGACCTCAGCACATGACATGAGCGAGCTATTGGTCAGAACCGCCACAGGAATCTCTGTCAATTCCTTTATCCCCTCGATCAGCTCCCCTATCCCCAAGCATAGGGTGGGTTCGCCCGACCCCGACAAAGTGACGTAGTCGGCTTCCACACAGGGCAAAGCCGACTCGAGCTCGGCGATGACCTCGCCTGTCTCGACGAATTGCTGGCGCTCCGCCCTCTTGTGGACGGTCGCGCCGAGCTGGCAATAGATGCAGTCGAAGGAACAATGCTTGTACGGAATCAAGTCGACCCCCAACGAACGGCACAGCCGTCTTGAGGGAACTGGACCAAAGATGTATTTCAAACTCAACGCCCCCCGTATACTCTGGTTGCCTCATTTGGCCCCGGCGAAACAAGCAAAGGTTTTTGGCAAGGTGTAAAGGTCAGTTGCCTGGCATGTGGCCGCTTTGGATGCACCTTGAAGCTTTAACCTCTATTCGTCGCCTTCGGTATTCCTCCACCCCCTGCCACAGCGCCCGTGGTGCATCATGCCGCCTGCTGTCTGGTCCCCGTCGTTACGTCGCCCATGACGCGCACCGCACCTAGGGCAAGCCGCTCCGGCGCCTTGGCGATACATGGCAACGGGTGCCTCGAACTCATAACTGCAATCCTCGCACCGCAGCTTCCGCGCA
>DUWJ01000151.1 GCA_012842765.1 Bacillota bacterium
ACCGTTCGCCGTCTCGCCTGAGACAATCAGCATCTATGAGGAGAAGATAATCCCCTATTGGAGGGGGAGGTCCATGCGGGATCTGATCTTCACCGAGATGACTGATGAATGGAAAGCTGCGTACGATGCCGGCATTTTCACCGAGTTCATGGAACAGCGAGCTCCCGGGCATACAGTGGCGGACGACAAGATCTATCGCAAGGGGTTTAGGCAACTCAGGGAGGATATCGCGCGGCACCTGGCATCCCTTGATTATCTGGGCGATCCCGAAGCTCATGACAAGGCAGAGCAGCTCAGGGCGATGGACATCGCTGCCGAAGCCATCTGCATATTCGCGCGCCGCCACGCTCGATTGGCCGAATCCATGGCACGGGAGGAGACTGATCCTGTAAGGGCCTCAGAGTTGAGACGCATAGCCGAAATTTGTTCGTGGGTGCCTGAAAACCCGCCCCGGGATTTTTGGGAAGCATTGCAGGCCTATTGGTTCGTGCACCTCGGAGTGATTACCGAGCTGAATACGTGGGATTCGTTTAACCCCGGAAGGCTGGACCAGCATCTTTACCCGTTTTACAAAAAGGGGCTTGAGGACGGCACGTTAACCGAAGATTCTGCCCGCGAGCTCTTGCAGTGCTTTTGGATCAAATTCAGCAATCAGCCCGCTCCTCCTAAGGTTGGTGTGACTGCCGCCGAGAGCGGTACGTATACGGATTTCGCGAACATCAACTGTGGAGGACTGACTCCTGACGGGCGAGATGGGGTCAATGGCTTGACATACCTCATACTAGACGTGATAGACGAAATGAGGCTCCTTCAGCCGAGCTCCAACATACAGCTGTCGGCGAAGAACCCGGACCGCTTTCTTAAGCGCGCCCTTAGAATAGTGAGGAAGGGGTGGGGACAGCCTTCGATATTCAACGCCGACATGGTAGTACAGGAGATGCTCAGGGTGGGAAAGAGCTTGGAGGACGCCAGATGCGGCGGGACGTCGGGGTGTGTGGAGACTGGCGCTTTCGGAAAGGAGGCCTACATCCTCACCGGCTATTTCAACCTTCCTAAGATTCTGGAATTGACACTGTATGATGGGGTGGACATGCGCACCGGAAGGCAGCTTGGGCCCAAGACAGGGCCTGCTGCGCTGTTCGAAACGTATGAGGAGCTATGGGAGGCATATACAGAACAGCTCAACTACTTCATAGATGTAAAGATTAAAGGGAACAACGTGATTGAGAGGCTTTATGCAAAGTACATGCCGGCGCCCTTCATGTCACTGCTGATTGATGACTGCATCGCCTTAGGTCGAGATTACAACGACGGAGGAGCCAGATACAATACATCCTACATTCAGGGAGTAGGAATTGGCACTATAACGGATTCCCTTTCTGCCATCAGGCATCACGTGTTTGATGAGCCCCGAGTCACAATGGATCAATTGCTCCAGGCCTTAGAACGCGATTACGAGGACAGGGAGGATCTGCGTCGGCTGCTCTGGGACGATACTCCTAGGTATGGAAATGATGATGACAGGGCTGACACGATAATGACTGACGTCTTCAAAACGTTCTTTGATGCAGTTGACGGGCGGCCGAATGTCAAGGGTGGGCGGTATTGCATCAACATGCTTCCCACCACGTGCCATGTGTATTTCGGTTCGGTTACAGGGGCTACCCCTGATGGCCGAAGGGCGTGGCAGCCCCTATCAGAAGGGATCTCTCCCGTTCAGGGCAGCGATAGGCGCGGGCCTACTGCGGTCTTCAAATCCGCCTCCAAGATGGATCATGCGCTGACCGGCGGCACTCTTCTCAACATGAAATTCTCTCCGAAGCTGCTCGAAGATGAAGCAGGCATAAACAACCTCGCGAGCCTGGTGCGTACCTACTTCAAGCTTGGAGGACACCATGTCCAGTTCAATGTGGTAAAGGCAGAAACGTTGCGGGAGGCGCAAGCGGATCCAGAAGCCCATCGCGACTTAATAGTTCGCGTGGCAGGGTATAGCGATTATTTCTGCGACCTTTCCCGCGCATTGCAGGATGAGATAATTTCCAGGACGGAACATCAAGTGATGTAGGCAATTCGATAGGGGTGTGCGGGATGCTTGTTGATTATCACGTGCATCTGGAAAGGGCAGGATTGTCGCGCGCCAACGCAATGCGGTTCGTGGACCGGGCGTTGGCCAATGGCGTTTGGGAGATAGCCTTTACAGAGCATGCTTACAATTTTGTGGAATGTGCCCCCATGCTTGAGCGTCCGAACTATGTAAAAGAGCATGGCCATGGTTTCAGGCTCGACGACTATATTTCGCTCATTGAGGATATGAAGGCTGAGGGCTTGTCGGTGAAACTCGGGATCGAGTTCGATTACATCGATGAGACCATCGAAGATGTAGCCGACTTTCTGGAAGAGGGACATCCCTGGGATCTGGTTATCGGATCGGTTCACTGGATCGGAGAGTGGGGATTCGATATTGACCCGACTAGCTGGAACGATGTGGATGTGGAATGGGCGTATTCCGCATATTTCGAACGTGTATGTCGTGCGGCAAGGAGCGGCGTTTTCGACGTGATAGGCCATCCCGATGTGATTAAGGTGTTCGGCGCTAGGTTGGCAACGGGTTTGGAGGGCCCAGGCGAGGAAGGACCCTTGAGAGGATACTACGATGCTTTGACAGCGGCGGCCGCATCGTCAGGAACATGCCTTGAAGTCTCAAGCGCCGGACTCCGGCGTCCGGTAGATGAAGCGTATCCTGCAATGACGTTGCTCAAGATGGCTTGCGAGCGGGGCGTGGGGATTACCTTAGCTTCGGATGCGCATGAACCTGAAGAGGTCGCATCGCGTTATGATGAACTTGTGTCGTGGGCCCGAGAGGCCGGATACACTAAGTTGACCATATTGGACCAGCGCACTGGAAGGCAAGCGGCGATGGGGTAGGGTGCGCCGGGAGCATGTGGTTTGCTGCTGCAGGGGGAGTTCCCAGATGCTTGTTATCCTCAGCCAGTTGCAGACCCTGATTTTTCTCCGCCAGCCCATGGCAAAATCCCTAGCTGCCAGAGCTAAGTAGACCGCAACAAATCTCTTCGCGATCCTCGAGTTGTACTGCCGCTGTCTGGGACCTAGCCGGGGAACTGCTAAGGTCTTTTGCTTGTAAATTTAGCCTTCGGTAGAAGCCTAGGGAAGCGCCGTGCGGCGTGGAGCCGGCCAAGGTTTGCCGCGGGGGCGAGCAGGTTTTGCAGACCAGTCTAAAACCTAGACACCCGCGCCCGAAAAGCGACTAAATAATAGACATATTCCTTTGAATGCATAGACAGGCTAACCGATAGC
>DUWJ01000152.1 GCA_012842765.1 Bacillota bacterium
ACTACTGTGCAGCTTTTCTGCTAGATCAAGACACCCCCCGCCTCCTGCGCGTCGCTGAATCCAAACCCTTGTGTTGGCTCCCTTCAGAGATCACATTTGATTCGCCAGAGGAATGGCCATGTGGGATCGAGACGAGTGCCTCGGCCTATGTATCTTTACCCCAGGCGAACGCACGCGAAGCAAGATGGCTAGGCTCCATCGGCGCCTATGGGTACTTGCGCATTCCGCTCATGACAGTAGGAAGGCCAATAGGGGGCATGGCGGCGGTCTTCAAGAAGATCGGGTACGTTCCGCCCCAGGAAGACATCGAGTTTGCGGAGTTGGTAGCTGAACGGTGCGCCATGGCGATCGCCGCCAATGCGGCAATAGCAGAATACGGTCGACTCCTCGCCGCTGAGCAGGAAGCGCATCGCGCTGCAACAGCAAAGGCGGCGCAGATGGAGGCGCTCCTCGAAAGCCTCGAATGCGGAGTGGTTGCGTACGACCGCAACGGCTACGTGATACTGACGAACCGTGCGTGCGAAGAAATGCTCGACGTTGGAAAGCCCCAGTCCAGGTATGGGGATGATATCGCGTTCGGAATCACTCTCGAAAAGCTTGACGGAGAAGCGGTTTCATTGAAGGAAATGCCTTACTGCAAGCTTTTGAGAGAAGGGACCCTTGCCGACCAGCACTACATCATGCACTACACAGACGGCTCCTACCGGGTCATGAGCTTCAACGGAGGCATCGTGCGGGACGCAAAGGGCCAAATGTCGTCTGCCATAATAATCATGCGGGACATAACTCGGATGTATGAAATGGAGAAAACCCGAGAAGAAATGATCAGGCTCATCTCTCACGACCTCCGCTCGCCGCTGACGCTGATACTTGCGCGAGCGCAGATGATGGAACGCGTAGCCGACAAACCCGACACCGTCCGCAAGAATGCCATGGGAATCGTCTTGTCCGCCAGGTACATGAATATCATGATATCCGACCTTTCGGATTCCTTCCGAATTCAGTCGGGCAAGATCACGCTGAAACGGCAAGTTTTCGATCTTGCGAAGTTCATGTCTGATTGTGTAGAGCGCTGGCTTGATGCGCCAGAAACAACAAGGCTGAAGCTTGATATTGAACCGAATCTCCCGCCTGTATACGCCGATCCCGTTCGCCTGGAACGAATCCTGACGAACCTGACCACCAATGCCTTCAAGTATTCTACCGGCGATTCAGAAGTGCTTGTGGAAGCCGCTCGCTACCAGGACTCCGATGATCAAGCACTCATATCCATAACCGACCACGGACAGGGCATTGCCGAAGACGAGCTGCCCCACATATTCGAACGCTACTGGCGCGCCTCCGAAGCTCGAGAAAGATCAGAAGGGATGGGTCTCGGGCTGTACATATGTAAAGAGCTCGTTGAGGCACATGGAGGACGAATCTGGGTGCGCAGCGTGCAGGGCCAGGGAAGTACTTTCTTTTTCACTGTGCCTTTTGCCGGATAACCTGCGCCGCCCGTGCGGTTCCCACCCGCCGAGCTCACCAAACCCCTCGCCGCAATAGAGGATATTGCGAATTATGCCGTAATTTCACGCCAAAGAATATTACTCAAAACACAGCAAGAACTGATACAGTCGAGAATCGCCGACCACCACAAGCAAATAGCTCTGCCTTGCTCGACCTTGGAGTCTGTACTACCTGCTTTCAATCGATTGGAAGAGGGGCGGATCTTGTGCCCGCCCCTCTTCGCCTGCAAAGGCCTTCTATAGGTATCCGCTAGACTCCAAAGCCTTCCTCGCCGCGTCCTTATCTTCGTCTGCTACCATGATTACAGGGCCGGTGCATCCCATACCGGTCTCGGCATATATCCCCGCGCCCCACAGAACGCTCACAGCTTCTTCCAACTGAAGGATGTCCACTCCCGCAATGTCGGAAGTGACGACTTTCTTCGGCGGCGGCTCTACACTCTCAGCGGCAGCAGCCGCGTCGCCCTGAGCCGGCGCAGACGCCGAAGCTCCCGCTCCGGTGGGGAGCCCTATCTCGGGCCAGCCCGCCTTCCGGGCGGCGGCAAATTCAACCCTGGCCACCTCGTGAACTCCGCCCTTCACCAGGTCAGCCGCGTATCTGATCGCTCCAGCCACCACTGGCGCGCCCGATGCGCGCGAGAGGATCATGATGATCCGCCCGTATCCCTCGCCGATCCCGGGACCATAACCGTACCCGGTCGCTTCGTAGTCCCCCCCCGTGCTTGCGGCCGAGAAGATCTTCATCAAGAGATTGCCTGTGAGGCTGTCGCACACCATCACGTCAGGAGTAGCCATCAGAAGATCGTTGCCACGCATGACCGCGCCTCCGTCAGCCCGCGCCGATTCCGCAAACTGGATGGGGTATCCGGCATCAGATAGCTTTCTCAAAGCTCTCTCAACCTGCCTTGCCCCATCTATGTTGAGCACCCCTACTGTAGGCTCAACCACCCCGCTGGCTTTCGCCGCTACGATTCCGTACACAGCGTTCTTCACCATGTTTTCGACGCGCTCTGTCCCTGATGTGCCAGTGGTTGTGGCTATGAACATCTCCCGTCCCCTACTTGGGGTGACAACCCGCCCCACTGTGGAGACGCCTATTGGGAAGTTGTAGTGCATGGTGACACATGCATCGATCTCGCCGGCATCGAGCAATCGCTCCATCTCGCGATGCTGCTCTTCCTCGCTGGCCGCCGGGTACAGCCTGAGCCCGGCCACGCCCCGCACCGATTCCGCCAACTCTGAAGGCCCTATCAAAGCCACTTCCAGGTCGGAATATTGACGCAGCGCACGTAGGGCCCCGTCGATAATCTCTTCGGGCCCGTGTTCGCTGCCGAGTACAGTCAGGCCGATCCTCGGCCTGCGTCCGCCTGCGCCCTCCGCCAAACCGGCAAGGTCCGCTCCGCTCTCGAGAGCATCGGCAAGTTTCTCAAAGAGTTCAGCTATTCTTCTTTTAGCATCATCAGTCATGGCAGCCACCTCACGACTCCACTAGCGTCTGCGCAGCCCCGCGCAACGCATCTGCCATGATCTTGCGGAGCTCGTGTTCGGATACTCCGGCCATCCCCGCTGCAGCAGCCCCATCCCGGGAACCGCATTTGCCCGGGTTCTTCTGGATAAGGAATGAGATCCCGTCAAAGAGATTGGTCATTCTGCCCAGGAAGAGAGAGCCCTTTCCGATTATCTGGGCGCGTTCGATTCGGCCGGCACTGATCTCGTCACACAGATATCCCAGGGACGGAACTCCAGAAGGCACATGCCCCTGCGTAGGAGCGAACCCGGGCATACCATGCTTTTTCACGAATGTTCCCATATCACCCCTGGCGATCTCGCCCCTCTTTACCGCAAGAGCTGCGATCATCTTCAGATTGGATGTGGGCACGTCCCCTGCACCTGCAGGCTCAGTTATCTCCGGATTCTGCATCTCGGCAGAATATTTGTCCACTTCCTTCAAGCTGAGACCGACCCGTTCCAGGGGGTCCACAACTATGGCGGTCATCACCGCCTGCGGAGAAGAGCCGGAACCGATCTTGTGGCGTCCCACCGCGTCAGTGCGGATTATGGGGCTTTTCCCGTCATTGGCAGAAACGAGAACAGCAAATCCCCCGAGAACGTCCTCTAGCAGAGGAAGGCCCTTCTTGACGTGGTCCCTCCCATTCATGCCCAGCTTCGCCGTGGCCCCGCCTCCGACGACAGCCACGTTCTTGAATACTTGCGACTGCACGAGTCCCGCAGCGTTCACCATGGCATGGGCCGGCGCCGCACAGAATCCGCGAACATCGCATCCGGAAGCGTTCACGCAGCCCGCCATCTCGCCAATGGCCTTGGCGAAGTTGCCTCCGCCACGCTGGTTCATGTCTCCGCACGCCTCTTCTGAACATTCAATAATATAGTCGATATCTGCAGCATCGATGCCGCTTTTCGCAACCAAATGCCTCAGTGCAAGCGTCCCCGAAGCCTTGGCCGCCAAATTCTCAGCCATCACGTGAGCAGTCAGGTTCTTATCGCGCTCATGGGCTGCCTTGACGCATCCTACCAACTTATCGCCAATATAGAGTCCTTCAGCCCGGCCACTGGAGACAAGCTCCTCGATCTGGCTTATGGGCGCCCCGGCCCCGAGCCGTTCCCGATCGCCCTCGATCCAAACAGAATCTTTGGAGAGCTCCGCCGCCACCTGCGCAGTGAAACCCTCCTCGAGAACCACCAGGTCAAAACTGTCAACAATCTTCATGAGTGCATAAAACTCGTCCTCAGGCATGATCTCTCCCCGCGCCCCCGCGCGGCTCGCCTTTGCCAGCGGGTTCTCATGCCACGGCCGAGGAATGTTGCCAAGTTCATCAGGGGTTATGTTTCCGATGTATGTCTGGTTCGGAGGGTAGGCCATGCACTCGCTGTAGGAACGCAAATGCTTGGGGAGCTCTTTCAGGTAATCAGAGTCCGGGTTGGCCTCCCGCTCAACCGTCTGGGTCGTGCCCATGTGCACAAGCATGCTTGGCGCATGAACAAGGACATAGCTTACACCTCGTACAACAGCAAAGTCCATCCAGGCCCCTCCTTGCAAAATCAAGAGTAGTTCGTTGTTGTCGGGCCATGCGGCCCCGGCGGACCATTATGACGCGCCGAGGCCGCACAACGCAAAATGGACAGTTCAATCCCTACTTTTCTTCGAAGACTGTCTGCCCTTCCACCTCTGTCGTCATAGCTGTGAGCGCACGCTCCACCAGACGGCGGCGCAGTTGCTTCTCTTCGTCGTGGCCCATCGCCGGATTGCCCAGTGGGTGAGGGATCGCCACCGTGGGTACGATCCGGTTCGCACCTACCGTAAGAGAAATCGGGACAACGGTGCACATATGCACAACTGGAAGCCCCGCACGCTCTATTTCTTTCACCATCGTTGCACCGCAACGTGTACAAGTCCCTCAGGTGCTGGTGAGGATGACGCCATTGACGCCCGCCTCAACCAATTCCTTGGCGATGGCCGCCGCGTACTTCTTCGCGTTCGCAACTGAGGTACCATTGCCCACAGTCGTATAGAAATACCGGTGCAGCTTGCCGATGACCCCTTCCCTCTCCAGATCGCGCATGACGTCTACAGGCAGCACCCGGTTGGGATCTGCATTAGCATAGACTGGGTCGTATCCCCCATGCGCAGTCTCATGGGTCTCACTCGTCAAGGCTTCGACGCCCTCAAGATCGTACTTGCCGAACTTCGACGCCGAAGAGGACTCAATGTGGTCAGGGTTGCCCTTTGGAACGATTCCTCCGCTGGTGACCAAGGCTATTGTAGCCTTTGATATGTCAGCAATGGGGGGATTGGGTTCCACACGATCGAACTCGGGCATAGGGTACTCCGTGACAAAGTCCTTGTCTGAGAGCTTCTTCACCAGCATCTCGACTGCACGCTCAGAGCCGCGCTTCTCGGCAAAGTAGTTCTCCCGGATCCCGCGGGAAAGATAGCCATCGGTTGCAGGATCCGTGGGCTCCCCTTTTGCCAATTTGAGTGCAAGCTTTGCCATTTGCGGCACAGCCTTGCGCATGCCAGCGGCACTGTCGCCGGTCTCGATGATGTAAGCATTCTTGCGGAACATGTCCACTCCAGGGTTTTCAGGATACATCCCAGTCACAACCGGGATTCCGAACTTCTCCGCCACCGCCGCGCACACAGCGCCGCAAGCGGTTCCGTATCGTCCCGCATTGAAGGCTGGCCCAGCCACGAGCAGATCCGGCTTGTATTTCTCTATGAGGGCAACTACCTCTTCGGTCGCCTTTTCCATGTTCTCGCCGAAATAGGTGTCGCCACATATAACTGTCCCGACGATCTCAGCCTCATCCCCAAAGGCAGCGGCCAACGCCATGCCAGGACCCACATGGCCTGGCTTATCGAAGGGAGCTATTCCTGCTTTGTCTTCGCCGCCTATCTGTCCGAAAAACTGGTTTAGATAGTGGACTACCCGCATCTTCTTGGTCATTCCGCTTCCCTCCTCACAAGAGGGTTTAGCTCAACCCGCTGTAAGCATCAGTCAGTTCCCGACTCGCTGCCGCCGATTGCGGCAGCAGGCCCTGGATCAGTACTTGCTGTACTGCTTGCGTATAGAGCTAACCTCTTCTTTGATGGCATCGACGTCCAGGACCATTTCCATCATTCCAACCTGTTCGTCATACACCTCAGGATCTATTTCCGCCTTTATCTCGTCTTCCACTATGTGCCAAACACTCAGTCCCAACTGGACTCCCGCCAAAGGACCTGCGTAGGTGGGGTCACCGGCGGTCACAGTCTCTGCTGTGAGCCCCGAAGCCTCAGCCTCCGCTCCCCCGAGGATTACTACAAGGTTCTCTGCGCCGTACTTCTCGGCCAGTTCCTTTACTCTCCTCTGGTTTTCAATGTCCATGGCGCCGGCAGCCGTTCAGACAAAGCACTCGCTTACAGAGAAGACAACTTCGCCGCCGGCCGTCTTGACGCATTCTTCAATGGCGCCGCCTGGGATACCATCGCGGTCGCCCAGAGCGACAACTTTTTTGCCGTCGAGAATCATTGCGGCATCTCCTTTCCCAGCTTCTTAGTTGAATTTAGCAGTCTCAGCTCAGCAAAGCCGTGACGCCCTACGGCAAACTCACGCCTCTCTAGCTGAGAGTTTGTTGAATCCCAGTTCGTTGGTGGCTCCAGTTATAACCTGGAGTTCCGCAGTGATCGAGCCGTCCGACGCGAGCGAACCGTCCCAACCCCCTGCGATGATATTGGCCGCCTCCGGATGTCCGATTACCTTCTTCATAGGCGGAAGGTTGACCACTTCGTTGGCGTTGCCGGCCGTTACCACTGCGTTTGCCAGAGGGTTAGCGTCTGCAAGAGACTGCGACGCGCCGTCCCTGCCGGCGTACTCGTCGGTAACGAGGACCGTCTTGATCCCCTTCTTCTCCAGCTTAACGCAGTTCATGATGAGGTCGGCATCGGGATTCCCGAATCCTTCCTCCGATACTACGGCGCCTTCAGCCCCGAGCATCTCCACTAGCTTCGAAGCGAAGTTGGAGGAGCGCTCCTTGTCGGCCAAGGTGACGTTCTCGTTGGTGATCACGACGCCGATGAAGTTGATATCGCGCCCGTGGCGTGCTAGGAGGTCGTGTATGACCGGCGAGTTCTGATGGTGGTAAGTAGTGTTCTTGTCACACGCCGACACACAGTTCCCCGACACGATCGCCCCATCCATCACCTCAGTCGGGTAGATGAGCGTGGGCAGAATCTTCTTGGCGTCTACTCCATATACGTAGGTGTCATGCAACAACCCCTGGCTCTGCAGCATGTAAACGTATACCACCTTGGGCAGATCGGGATAGGCATTGACCTGCTCCAACAGGGGCAAGCACTCGTAGACATCGACCTCGTCGGGCTCAATATCGCGCCCTGCCTCGCCCAGATAGGCCGCTACCTTGAGGCCGGCCATCCTTATGGCTACCTCGTGCTCGTGCTGCGGCAGGCCGGCGATGGGTTCGCAGACTACAACCACGTTGTTCAGTTTTGAGAACGGAGTGTAGTCGGCGCCCGGACCAGTCATGTCGATGATCCCCTCTTGGAAGCCGACGACTTTGCCACAGGTCACGACAGCGGCTCCCGAAAGAACATGAGTGCGCCCGTCGCCGACAGTCTCAACCTTGCTGACCATTCCGGGGAACACGCCGCCCGCGCCTTCCACCTTGACCCGAGGCTCGATGACGTCCTTCACAGGGATGATCCTTACCTCTTCCCCGGGCTTCGCGAGCTCCACAGTGACATCGGCGATCCTCTCGTCCTCGCGGACGATCGCTTCGATAGCCGCTCGATCCACGTAGAGTACGCCGTCCTCTACTTTGGTTGCAGGGCCGAACTGCACGTCCTTAATGCGTATTCTGCCAAGTTCCAACCGCATTTACTTCACCTCCAGAGCAGGACTCTGCTACTGAATCTGCTCCTTAATCATCGCCTCTATGTTGGCAGCAGTCGCATCATCCTTAGTCAGCTCTGCCACCTTCTCGCCATCCTTGTAGATGCATATGGTCGGAAGGCCGAGAACCTTCTGGCTTATAGCCAGACGCCTGTTTTCAAGCACGTTGAGTTTGCAGAATTTGATCTGATCTCCGTATTTGGCTTCAAGTGCCTCCACATCAGGCAGAAGTGCCATACACGGCTCACACTTGGTGCTCCAGAAATCGACCAAAACTGGGCCTTTTGCCTGCAAGACCTCTTCCTCGAAGTTTACCTTGTCTACTTGGACCATCCTTGTTCACCTCCTTAATCTGCTAAGTGGGCCCGATAGTCAACCGTCGAAAGCCGTCTGCTCAACCTCACTTGCCGGAGATTACCCTGTCAGCTACCAGCGTGAGTTCCTCTTCGGTTGTGGGCCACTGCACCCGCTCGCAAACCTGTCCTTTATTGAAGAAGAGTATCGAAGGGGCAGCCGATATCTCGTACCTGCCGGCAATGCGCTGGTTCTTGTATATGTCTATTTTGACCAGGTTGAGCGAACCCGCGCGCGCCTCGGCGATTCTCTCCACAGCGGGCATAAAATCGAGTGATTCCTGGGATGTGGGGCTCCAGAAGCAGACCATGACTGGGGACGCTGGCGCCAGCACCATCTCACGGAAGCCCTCTTCCTCATGGATGTATTTTTCAGCAGCCACCGCGGCAATTGCGCCGTCAGCAGCCGCCGTAATCACCTGCCTGAGATACTTAACCCTGGCATCCCCGGCGCAGTAAACCCCGTCTACCGAAGTCTCCATCTGTTCGTTGGCGATTATGTAGCCCCGCTTATCCATCTCCACCGCTCCAGACAAAAACTGGGTGTTTGGAACTGTTCCCACGAAGACGAAGACGCCGTTGGTTTCAAGCTCAGTCCGTTCATTGGTCTTTAGGTTCCTTATGATGACCGACTCCACTATCCCGTCGCCACGTATTTCGTCAACGACAGAGTTCCATACCCATTTCATCTTGGGATTCTTGAAAGCGCGATCACGGATGACCGCAGTGGCATCGAGGATGCCCTCGTCGTGAACAACGATCATAGTAACGGATTCGGCGAACCTTGTAAGGTACATCGCCTCTTCAACAGCAGCATCTCCATTCCCGATCACTACGATGTCAAGATCGGTGAAGAAGTCTCCATCGCATGTTGCGCAATAAGACACGCCCTTGCCTCGAAGCTCCCGTTCGCCAGGAAGCCCAAGGGTGCGGGGCTCAGCACCAGGGCAAAGTATTACAGCACTGGCCGAGTACTGACCTCCCCCGGCAGTGCAGACTAGCTTCTTTTCTCCCGAAAAGTCGACTGATGCGACGTCGTCCTTTATGATCTCTGCGCCGAATTCCCTGGCCTGAGCTGCAAAATGCTCCATCAGCTCAGGACCTTTAACGCCTCCCGGAAACCCTGGATAGTTCTCCAGCCATTCTGTGGTACCGGCTTGCCCGCCGGGCTTCGCCTTCTCCAACACCAGTGTAGAAAGCTTAGATCGCGATGCATACAGGGCAGCGGACAAGCCTGCAGGGCCCCCGCCTACGATAATCACGTCATATGTCTTCATATCTTCGGCCGCCATGGTTAGACGCTCCTTCCTTGCCTCGAACTAGCTCTACTGAAAAGCCTCGGTCTTGCAACCCTCAACTGGGCCATTCCACGCCGCGTCATGCAGGCTCTCTATCGCGCTCGCCATGAGATCGCAGTCGATCAACTGGTAATCATCGTCTACGCGCGGCGGAATATGTGTGAATCTGGGTGCCCCAAGGTTATGCAGAACAACCATGGCGCCCTCAATTATCCGCAGCGAATCCAAATCCACCATTGCTGAAGCAGGATAATCAGTGATGATGACGGATTTGTATGGGCTCTCGTTCGGCTTCACGCTTCCAGACAGAGGATGTGTGAGAAGAACATGGCCAGCATGGACATAGTCGCGCACGCAGCGGAAAACGTCCTTGACGCTTCCCGACACCCATTCGACTGAGCCAGGCCATGTAGCGGCAACAAGCGGGTTATTCGTGATCACGCGGTATGTACGAGAATCCATCGTCGCCGTCCTCCCGAAAATCCAATGCCATATTCGATAGTCTTAGCAAACGCAGCAAAAAGAAAAGACAGAGAACCGACATGGCAAAACAATCCTGCCGTCGTCTCTGTCATAAAACCTGAGAGATTTACTCCTTCGGTGCGGTATGCGCCTCTCCAGAGATGCCGTCCAGCTACGGTCCTTTTGCCTGAAAGTTTTGGGCAACCACCACGGCAATGTGCAGTGCCTTTGCTCCTTCGGCGCTCACCTGCAAGCCGATCATCTCATGCTTACTGTGAGGCTCTCCCGCAGCGTTCCTTCGGCGACGCTATTCCATCACAGTTAGTGTAATGCTTCACAATCGCTTTGTCAACAAGTTTTTGCATAAGATATCGAATATCATTGTCTTCTTCTATATGTCCTGGTCCAACTTGCGGTTGTCAAACCTTTTGAACCCACGCCTGTCCGACATCGAATTGAGGTCGCCAGATCGGTCCCTGCAGCAAAGACAGGGTCCGCAGACTGAGACAGCGCCGATATGTCATGGACCGGTTAACAACCCCCTCATGATTTCGTGTACAATGGCTTCCCTCTCGCGCCCAAACTCTTTCAGTGCTCTGTTGTCGTCTTCAGTAATCTCTACCCCCGCATCCTGCAGGATGCGAATTGCCTTGTCAAACTCTTCCGCCCCAACATCTGCGTCGCCAGCCAAAGCATGATAAAGCAGCAACTCGCAACAGGACCTAACGTAGCTCTGTGGATACTCCACGACCTCGAAATCCCAATAAGATGCAAGCTCGCAGCGGGTTTGAGCTGCGAGGAAGCGATATATCTCCGCGAATCTCTGGCCGGTTGGGGAATAGGTCGTCCCGTTCAATTCGAATACAAGGCTGATCTGAGGAGGCTTAGCTCCCAGAAGAGATGGGAACCCCTTGGGGCTCACAGTAGCTACGATCTCCGGGATTCTGTCGCCATCGAGATCAGCAAAGGATTCAGGGGTCAGAAAGAGATCAGTTGAGCCTTGGCTGTCTGTGTATCCTGATATGTCAAATGATCTCATGCGATCCTTCTGATCTATGTAGACGATGGAAGTCTTGTACGCGAAATGCCCTTCGGACCTTCGCACCAGCATTTCCATGCAACCGTCTTTGTTGATGTCTCCGAGGAGCCACACAGACATGGCGTTTCCTTCTATCTTGCCTATGTTTTCGGGCTCAGCCCCCAGTCCAAAACGGATTATCGACACAGATTCCGTGCCGGCATCACCAGGCTCCTCCAAACCTCCGAGCGCAACACAGTAGACCTTTCCTCCCTGAACGAACATGAACTCCTTGCGCACAGTCTCAGGCAGAAGCACTGACGCATGACAGATGCCCGGGAAAGAAGGAATGGCAGTCAGACAGGCCTCTGCGACATGTATGCAAGCAAGCTGCTGGGCTCCGCAGGCCCACGGACTCACAACAACTGCCACTGCCGCCACAATGAGCGCAGCTAATAGTCCGAACCGCTCACCAGTTGTAAACGGGAGCGACACCATACACCCCTCCAATCGTTGAATTGTTCATAAGAGAGTATTCATCGATCGCCGCTCATAGTATAGAAACCGCAGCGGCGTTGCGAGTTGCACATATTAAAGAAGAATCCTCCGATTTGACAGCAGGAATATGAGAAAATATATGGAATTTAGGAGGCTAACTGAAAAACGTAGGTGATGAGCATGGCCATAGGCTTCGAGCAGGGCGCCCTTCACATAAAAAGACTCAGCCTCGTCGAAGCAGTGATGATGCTTGTGGGCGGAAATGTGGGGGCAGCGATTCTGTCCTTGCCGTATGCAGCAAGAGCATCTGGCTATCTTGGAGCTGTGACTGTGGCGGTCATAACAACTGTCTTCTCTGCAATCTCTCACTTGTACATTGTAGAGATCATGCTCCGCACGAAGAGCCCAGGCCAACTTGTTGGTCTGGTACGAACCTACATGTTCGACAGCCGACATGGCAAACTCTATCTGCTTTTGGTGTCATCTCTGACAATTGGATTGGTCATACCATCCCTCACAGCCTATGTGATCGGCGGCGGCGCAATCATCTCGTCCCTTCTTGCCCTCCCAGCGTGGGCAGGGCATCTCCTGTTCCTCCTCCCAGGCGCTGCCGTGGTATGGCTTGGCCTCGAGGCTGCAGGCTTGGCCCAAGGAGTGTCCAGCATCGCCATGATGTCAGTTCTGCTCCTATTCGCAGGCATCTCAATGAGGCATCCAAGCTTCGATCCTGCGCGCCTGGCACGGTTCTCCGCCAAGCCGTTGGCGGCGGCGCTCCCTGTGGGTATATTCACATCCATGTCACAGTCTTTGGTCCCCGAAATCGTCCGCGGCTTAGCCCATGATCCCAGATCGGCGCCGACCGCGATCAAGTGGGGACTCGGGATCAACCTCCTGTTTCTGCTCATCTTCCCCATGGCAATCTTCGGGCTTCAAGACCCCGGCGAGATTTCCGAGGTCGTAACGATCTCGTGGGGACAGGCGCTCGGTCCCGCCATATACTTCGCAGTGAACCTCTTCGCCCTGTTGGCACTCCTCACATCCTTCTGGGGAGGCGCCGGCGCTGCGCTGGGAAATGTCGTAGAGATCTTCCGGTTCAAATCCGAGTGGGATATCGGGGCTCGTTTGGCTGCTTTTGCAATCACTATCACGCCATCGGTCGTCCTAGCCTCTGTAGGCAACTTCGATTTCGTTGATATGATTCAGACTGCAGGTTCAGTGGGAGGCGTTATACTGGCAGTGCTGCCCATCTTCATTCTTGCAAAAGCGCGGAAACGCTCAGAACGTGAACCAGAGTACCAGGTGGGCATCGCCTTTTCCCCGATCGTGAGAGTAGCGCTCTTCGTCTTCTATGTAGGCGTATTGATCTACGCGGCATTCGCCAGATAGTCCGACGACTTTGAGGTAAGGTGGAATCTTTGATTTGGCCTGGTGGCCATGGCGCAACTCGTTCCGAACCTGAAATTACCGAAGTCTGCGATCTCAGGAGGGGTCACGATGATCATCAGGTCGGCTGAACCCAAGGACGATGCTGTTCTCCTCGGCATTGAATCAGTGGCAGGGCAGGGAGATCAGATCCGCCTTATCGGAGAGCGGGACAGTTTTTTCAGTAGGGCCAGACAGTTTGAAAACACGCTGCTTTTTGTCGGCGAAAACGAGACCACCGGCAAGCTACACGGCGTTGTGGCCGCCTCGGTCCTGCCCGTTCGCGTAGAGGGACGAGAGCGAATAGGCGCATACATGTTCGACCTCCGCTCCAACCCGGAGACGAATAAGGGACTGTCCAGGGCGATGTACTTGATATGGAAGGGCCTTGAGGACCGCCTTCTGCAGTGTGGAACGGAGTTCATATACGGGCTGATAAAGGAGGACAACTCCCGCTCGTACAGCATTGCTACACGCATGGGAGCAACGCCCCGTGGTGAGAAACGTTTCCTCACATTTCCGGTCTTCCGCCGAATTAGAGTCTCCCGCGAGGTCCAGACGATTTCACATGTGGATGCAATGGAAGAGCATCTCGCTGCAGCGAAGCATTATGACGGTCCATACCAGCTCTGGCCCATCATGGATGATTTCAGCTACATGCAAGGTCTGCTGGACAAATACCTAGTGACCAAGATGGAATGTGGATCTTCTTCTCTGAAGATATGGGATTCTTCACTCAACTGCGCCTACCGCGTCTCCGCCATGCCTAGACCCTTCGAGATTCTCGGCACGGTTCTCAGGGCAGCCAGCCATTTGGTCCCTCTGCCCAAAATCCCCATGCTCAGCCAAAAGCTGCGTATCTGGAACGTGTACGATATCATCACACGTCCGGGCCAGCGCAGCGAGGCGCAGGCGCTGATCGCAAAGGCAAACAACTTAGCTTTGGAACACGGGGTAGACTTTCTAATCATCACCGTGGATGCCGAGGAGGAAGAGCTCCGGTGGCTCAGGCGCCGCTGCCTGATGCCGCTTGATTACAAATTGATGGTTAAGGAGTATAACCCTGTTCCGGAGTTTTTCGGCAAGACATATTTCGATCCAAGATATCTCGGGTAACCATCGTCCCCGCACCACATGGCGCCTCCCCGCCTTACAGACGCATTTTAAAGACTGAGCCTGGTTCCCAGGCCGCAACGCGGGATTCGTCCAGCGAAGAGCGGGCAATCGCCAGATGGTTGGCTAGATGTATGTAGTTGCCCATCTCATGTGTTCAACCAGTTCCGCGACGAAAGCATCTTTCTTCTCGATGTGGGGAGAATGACCGCATTCCTGGAAAACAACTTCCCGGAAAAATCCGCCATTCTTCGCATACCGGTCCAATACGGCCCTGGTCTGCTCTATCATTGGCTGAGGCGGAAAAACCTCGTTACCGGGCCAACCTGGCACTAATCCCAGTCTGCCCAAGTATCCTATATCAAATGGCGAGGCATCCGATATGAGCAGGTCGTCAGAACCGCGCACCCATAGTATGGGAGGTTTCACATCGAGATCGGCTATGCCATCAACCCTGAAGTACTTCGGTGAAATCGCATTGAGCACGCCGCAAGTTCCCGGGGCATATCCCGGCCAATTGGGCGAGGGGGCGAAATCGCCTGGGTAATTGTGGTCGCCAACGGCTGTCTGAAGCAAGGCGTCCAAGAAATCATCTTCTCGTTCAGGGCGAAATTCCGGCCTCCAGAAGCAGGTGTTCAGGATATTCCTGGGTAAAGCCGGATCATCTCCTCCATCATTCACTTTCCTTTTCATCAGCTCCAAGAACTGCCGATTGACGCCTCCACCGCCGGAACCGGCATAGTCAGGCCAGCACGGAATCGCATCCGGCCCGCGCGTTCCGGAAAACCCGTAAGGGGATATGGGGGCCACAAGGGTCAATGTGATGACCTTTCCCGGGTGGTCAAGCAAGTACTGCATGGCAATGCCTCCACCTAATGACCAGCCCACAAGGTGGAATTCTCTCAATCCGAGCAACCAGGTTAGGCTGTATAGGTCATCAGACCAATCCCGGACACCTCTCGTTGCGTCTACGGGTTTAGCTTGAGTGAGGCCAAACCCCCTCATGTCAGGTGCAACGCTCCTGTAATCGTCCGGAAGCGCGAACATCACTTCTTCCCAAAAAGTGGCCGATGCCGTGTTTCCATGAACGAACACGATAGGCTCGGCATCGAAATCGCCTCTTATCAGGATATGAAACTGCGCCCGGTCTGTCGTGTAATATATAGATTCAATGCCTTCAAGCTTTCCCATAGCCTGATCGCACCTCCCGCGTTGTTCCGTTTCTATCCAA
>DUWJ01000153.1 GCA_012842765.1 Bacillota bacterium
GCCTCGCGAAGCTCTTCCAGGAAACTGAGGTAATGTGCGTACCGACCCGGATCTACGACGCCGCGCTCTACAGCTTCCTTCACCGCGCAATCCGGCTCCTTGTCGTGGAGGCATCCAACGAACTTGCATTCCGATGCAAGACGGGAAATCTCGGGAAACACGTGGGTAAGCTCGCGAGGCGCAATTGAGGTAATGTCCAAAGAGGAGAAACCAGGAGTGTCGGCTACAAACCCTCCCACATCGAGCGGAATGAGCCGCACTTCCCTTGTGGTATGCCGTCCTCGCCCGATCTTCTCGCTTATCTCTCCTTCGACAAGGTCGTGCCCGGGCTGAACCATATTGAGAAGCGCGGATTTGCCCACCCCCGACGGTCCGGCAAAGACCGATGTTTTTCCGGCAAGTGCAGCAGAGAGAGCCTCAAGCCCAAGGCCGGTCCGGGCGCTGGCGAGGATGGTTTTGTAGCCGATGTCCGAGTATAGACGAAGCAACGATTCGCACTCTTCTCGCGTCACAAGATCCGCTTTGTTTATGCAAACCACCGCATCAAGGCCCGCGTACTCCGATATGACCAATAGCCTGTCCAGAAGATACGGGTTAGGGTCGGGCTGTGCAGCTGCCGCAACGACTATTGCCTGGTCCACGTTGGCCACGGTCGGCCTCACAAGGTATGTGCGTCGGGGCAACACTTCCTCGACCACGCCAGTGCCGTTTTGCCGCAGTATCCTAACGCGATCTCCGACCGCTACACCCTCTTCGCGCCGCTTCACATTGCCCCGCGCGACGCACGGAACTGTCTCCTGTTCACCGTCGGGCAACACCCAACACAGCCCGCCAGAAATCCTTACGATACGACCGATATCATACATTTTCCGTCTTCACAGGGTATCCGTCTACCCACACTTCGATCTTGCCGGGCCCGTAAACTTCCACAGTGTGCCGTATCCAATCCCCAGGTCTGTGCAATTTGGGGCCATAGCTTGTTCGCTCCCCGTAACTATCATTCACCTTGATCACTATCTCCTGGACCTCAGACCCCGGCTGAACCTGATATGTCACATCATAACGCCGATACGACATGTCTATCTGGCCACCGCCATCGTCCGATTGAGAAGGGGAAGCAGACGGAAACCCAGATCTCTGAGCCACCACGAGGTCGATCGTGGTTCCGCTTTCCGCCATCTGGTACGGCCCAGGGTTCTGCTCTATGACTGTGCCATCCTCGTAGAGGATGCTTATCCTCTTCCTTACCTCGCCCACTGCAAAACCCGCCCGCTTCAAAGTATCCGTGGCCCGCTCCAGAGTCATTCCTATTACGAGCGGAACCTCAGGCGGAGGCGGTGGCGGGCCTATGGATACGGTATAGTTCACCGTCGAGCCCCTCGGCACGTATGTGCCGACCTCCGGCTCCTGATCGACTATGCGCCCGGGCCTCACATCCTCATGATAATCTTGGCTTTTGGCGCCAAGAACTAAGTTCGAACGTTCCAGTTCAAGCCGGGCTTCCCTCTCGGACTTGTTAAAGAGATCGGGAACCGTCACCATTTCAGGCCCAAGACTTACTATCACCTTGATCGGCGAATGGACCTTCCTTTTGGCGCCTGCAGGCGGATCTTGCTCGATAATGCGATTGTACTCGACTTTGTTGTCGTAGCGCTTTACCGATGAATCCAAAGCAAGCCTACTCCGACGCGCCAGGCTTTCGGCATCCGGCAACGTCATGTTAACAACGTCAGGAACTACGACTTCTTCCACCTGAATCCATTGACGGAAGGAATAGAGCGCGCCCAGAACGGCACCGGCCACGACCAACATGACAACGATAATCGTGGTCCATGTCTTTGCCTGGCGATCTGCCCGTTTAGGCGTCTCCTGATCGTTTTCCAACTCGAAAGCCTCCCCAACCTTGTCAAACGGCCTGGTAATGTTGAGGTCATCATCTACGCCATTGGTAATGCGCGAATGGGGTGTAGCTGCCCCTTCACTGCCGGAAGCCGTCGGAAGATCCTCAACTTGTTGGCCATCGGGCACCTTTTTGACCTCTGTGGGATGGGCACGCAATATGGCATTCTTGAATGCCCTGGCCGTATGCCATCTGTCTTGCGGATCCTTGGCCAACGCCTTCATCACCACTCGCTCGAACTCCACAGGCACCGCCTTATTGTACACCGAAAGGGGCAATGCGTCTTCCTGCACATGCTTGAGCGCCACTGCCACTGGAGTATCCCCAACAAATGGAAGCCTACCCGTAAGCATCTCATACATCACTACGCCAAGCGAGTATATGTCTGACTCGGCAATGGCGGAGGCTCCACGGGCCTGCTCCGGCGAAGTATAGTTGACAGTGCCGATCACCTGCCCTGCCTCGGTAAGAGCACTTGCCGATGCGGCGCGCGCTATCCCGAAGTCCGTCACCTTAACGCGACCATCCCTCGTTATTAGAATGTTATGAGGCTTGATGTCGCGATGGATAACGCCGCTGCGGTGCGCATGATCCAATGCATCAAGAATCTGAACGCTGTAATCTGCGACTACATCCACGGTAAGCCGACCATCACGCATAATGATATCGTTGAGCGTCTGGCCGTCCACCCACTCCATGACGATGTAGTTGGAACCGGAATCCTCCCCTACGTCGTATACGTTGACTATGTTAGGGTGAGACAGAGCCGCCGCGCTCTGGGCCTCTCGTCTAAACCTCTCCCTGAA
>DUWJ01000154.1 GCA_012842765.1 Bacillota bacterium
GGAAAACATTGGCCAGCGGTTCCCTGTGGGTTCTGTAGTCTCTGGAACCGTGACGAAGATCGTCGATTTTGGCGCCTTCGTCCGGCTTGAAGACGGGATTGAGGGACTCGTTCACATCTCGCAGCTCGCCGACAGACGCGTTGGAAGGCCAGATGAGGTCGTGTCAGTTGGCGAAACTGTGACAGTCAAGGTCATAGGCCTCAGGGAGCAGGAGCATCGCATCAGCCTGTCAATACGGCAAGCGATGGAAGATAGGGAGCGCAATGAATACCGCAGGTACATGAAGGAAAGTAAAGAGAGCGATGTCGTCACCATCGCCGACCGAATCAACTACGATCCCAGCAAGCTTAAGGGTTCGACTGACGGAGACGACAGGTAGGATTGCTGCCATCATATCAGCCTGTATGCTGGCGTTTCGTTGACAGTCCTGCGTCACTATGCTAGACTAGCCGTAGCATTTTTATGTGGAACTCGTGCCTGGCATAGTTCGTTTAAGCCAGTAGCAGGACGTAAGCAGGATCGTAGTTGAGAGAAGGGGGTTGGCAAGCATGGACAAGCGCAAGGCCGGTCTTGTTCGGTTGGCCATAATTGTGGCTGCAATCGTCGTGGCCGGGATAATATGGATAGTTTACACCAACTCGGCACATGTGGCCATAGTTAACGGCGAGAGGATATCGCGGCGCGATTTCATCGCGAGGCTTGAGGAGCAATACGGGGAGGATACCCTAGCAGAACTGATAAATGAGACTCTGCTTCACCAGGCGGCCAAGAAGGCAGGGGTCGAAGTAACGCCTGAAGAGGTAGATAAAGAAGTAGCTCTACTCAAGGAACAGATCGGGCCTTCTTACGACATGCTGATCGCTCAGTATGGCTGGACCGATGAGCAAATCAAAGATATTATCGAGATGAACCTCCTTGTATACAAGATATCCACGAAGGATATCACAATAGAGGAAGATGCTCTGATGGCCTTCTTTGAAGAGAACAAGTCGGATTATGACGAGCCCGAACAAGTTCTGGCCAGCCATATACTAGTCGCAACTGAAGAAGAGGCCAAAGAGGTCAAGCAGGAGCTTTCTGAGGGCGCAGACTTTGCCGAGCTTGCCAAGGAAAAGTCGCTCGATGTTGCAACTGCAGTCAATGGGGGCGATGTGGGTTGGTTCCCCCGCGGACGAATGACAGAAGAATTTGAGAAAACTGCATTTGCTCTTTCGCCGGGCGAGATCAGCGGACCAGTCAAGACAGAGTTCGGCTATCACATAATAAAAGTCATGGATAGAAAAGCCGCTCGCGAAGCCTCTTTCGACGAAGTTAGGGACGATATCGAAAGAAGCCTTAAGATGCAGCAGTCTAAGACCGCTCAGCAGCTGGTGAGCGAGCTGAAGCTTGATAGCGATATTACGATAACCGATTCCAAGTACAAGGATCTTGGGACAACGACCCCATTCGGCATCAAGGAATAACCTTTGCTAGCTCTAGCAAGAGCGGCAGACGGATAACACCTACGAGGAGAGGAGAGTGCGACTTTCCTCTCCCTTTTGATTTTCTTGGAGGCACGGGTCTATGACGCCTATCATGCAGCCTCGGGCTAGAATTACACAAGTTGATGAGGGCAGCCGTGCCGATGCGGCGGGCATTTGCCCCGGAGACGTATTGGTGTCTGTAAATGGACATCCAATCCGAGACATAATAGACTATGAGTATCATGTTAGCTCCTTCACGACGAGGCTCGAGATCGAAAAGCCTGACGGGTCAATGCTGACAGCAGTCTTTAACAATGATTACGATCCCCGTCTTGGGCTTGGATTCGACGAGCTCGTGTTCGACGGGGAGAAGCACTGCGCGAACAAATGCGTTTTCTGCTTTGTAGACCAATTGCCCAGGGGCATGCGGGATACTCTATACTTTAAGGACGACGATTATCGCCTCTCTTTTCTTCAGGGGAACTTCATCACCCTAACTAACTTGAGGGAGAGCGATCTTCAGCGCATAATGGAC
>DUWJ01000155.1 GCA_012842765.1 Bacillota bacterium
CCCTCGCGAGACCCAACATATTCCACCCACGAGAGAGCTGCGTCGTCCGCAAGTTCCTCAGCACGCCGCCAGTCCCCTTCCTGGAAAGCCATGAGATACTCACGTGCCACCTCTTCAGCCGTGGCAGTGCTGGAAGCTCCAGCCGAGAAGGGAATCGCCACAAGCAAGATGAGCAAAGCGCCCAACGCCGTCCATCTCTTGTTAGTCATTATGTAGAGGCCTCCTCAAAATCGCCCTTCGTCCTATGAAATCTCCTCTTCCGTTTCCTTATCCTTGGCCACGTTATCCTTGCCCAGCACATCTTGGACTCCCCATTTGGCCACTCGCACAATCAACCGTTCGCCCTGGCTGGCGACATTGAGCAGCACTGCATCGTCCTTGATGTCGACTATCTCTCCGTATATTCCGCCAATTGTTGTTATCCTATTTCCCTTGCGCAATCCCGCAATCATCGCATCACGCTGCTGTTGCTGCTTCTTCTGTGGCCGGATTATCATGAAGTAGAAGAGCAACATCAGTACGACGAACGGGAGTAATGCTCCTAACAGGCTTGGGGCCTGCCCTGCTTGTGCTTCCATACGCTGCTTACCTCCATTTTCCCATTCAGGTTGTGTCCTAGTTATTATACCAGATCCGCCATTGTTCCTTCCTGTATTCCGAAAAAGTGCCCTTAATTATCGCTGAACGAATTTCTTCCATCATCCTCACAAGGTGCCTGAGGTTGTGTATGGATGTGAGTCTGATACCCAGCACCTCGCCGGCTTTTAGAAGGTGGCGTATGTAGGCTCTGGAAAAATTCCTGCACGCATAGCAATCGCAGCCTGGATCGAGTGGCCGAAAATCCTCAGCATAGGCCGCATCTCTAACTATTATCCGGCCTTCACGAGTGAAAACCGTGCCATTTCTCGCAACCCTGGTCGGCAAGACGCAGTCGAACATGTCCACTCCGCGGGCAACCCCCTCGAGCAATGCGTCGGGCGATCCCACTCCCATAAGATACCTGGGTTTGTCCTCAGGGAGGCAGGGCACCGTCTCATCCAAAATGGCGTACATCACATCTTTCGGCTCCCCTACAGAGAGCCCACCGATCCCGTAACCGGGAAATCCCAAAGACGATATGTCAGCGGCAGAGCGCTTTCTCAGGTCCGGATAGACAGATCCCTGAACTATCCCGAAGAGGGCCTGGTCCTCTCTGGAATGAGCCTCAAGGCATCTTTCGGCCCAGCGAGCAGTCATCGCCGCTGAATCCCTGGCGTACTCGTAATCACACGGGTATGGCGTGCATTCGTCGAAACACATAGCGATATCGGCGCCCAAAGCCATCTCGATCTCCATGACCCGTTCCGGAGTAAACATGTGGGGAGAGCCGTCAATGTGGGAACGGAACTCCACGCCGCGCTCAGTAATGGTTCGAAGGGGCCCGAGCGAGAATACCTGGTATCCTCCGCTATCCGTGAGGATGGCTCCATCCCACGACATGAACGAATGTAGTCCCCCTGCCTCCGCTATCAACTCGTGACCAGGGCGCAAGTACAGATGATACGTGTTGGACAAGATGATCCCGGCGCCTATCTGGGAAAGCTCGTCAGGAGAAACCGTCTTCACTGAGGCCTGCGTGCCCACTGGCATGAACACAGGCGTGAGTATATCCCCATGCCCAGTGGAGAGCACTCCCGCTCTCGCCATAGTCTCCTCAGATCGCTTCTCAATAGTAAATTCCATAGCCGTAATAAGCATCACTCCATAAACACTAGACTGCATTTGTGCCCGCTAACCGATGCAAGACAGGCATCACAAGATGAGCATAGCATCGCCAAATGAAAAAAAGCGATAGCGTTCAGCGACGGCCTCGCGATACGCGCTGAGTATGAACTCCCTGCCGGCAAAGGCTGATACCATCATCACCAGAGTCGACTTAGGAAGATGAAAGTTCGTAACCATGGCGTCGACTGCGCGAAAGGTGTATCCGGGATATATGAATATGCTTGTCCACCCCTCGCCCGGGGCGATGGTCCCGTCAGGCCGGGCAACAGTCTCCAACGTTCTAACGCTCGTTGTTCCAACCGCCACTACTCGGCCTCCCGAAGCTCTTGCCTCATTAATGGCATCTGCAGCTTCCTTCGATACATGATAGTGCTCTGAGTGCATTACGTGCTCCTCGACAACCTCTGTCTTTACAGGACGGAAAGTACCAAGCCCCACATGGAGAGTGACACGGACGATTACGACTCCGCAGCTTGCGATCTCGTCCAAAAGCTCCGGCGTAAAATGAAGCCCTGCTGTTGGCGCCGCAGCAGAACCCCTCTCGCGGGCGTACACAGTCTGATACCTCTCAGCGTCCTTCAGGTCAGTCTTTATGTAATGGGGCACGGGCATCTCCCCTATCTCATCAACCACCTTGTCAACGCCCTCGATCGCCTCAAATGACACCACGCGTCCCCCATATTCCGTCTTATCGAGAACAGTGCCGATCATGCGGCCCTTGCCAAATGACAGTTTTTCGCCGACATGAGCACGCTTACCCGGTCTCGCCAGGCATTCCCACACATCTGCCTCTATCTCCTGGAGCAGCAAGAGTTCTACTTTGCCGCCTGTGCTTCTCGTGCCCCAGAGCCTGGCCGG
>DUWJ01000472.1 GCA_012842765.1 Bacillota bacterium
AGCAGCCGTCAGTCTCGGCAGGACGGCTGCTCTTTTGCTTCTCCATCGCAGGTCCGGTCGGCATCCTCGATGTCGGCTGCAGGAGCACTGCTGCTCTTTCGGCGCTCGTTTACGCACCGTTCAAGAAAAACATAGACTGGAGCCAGCAGATCGCCGCGCATTGCATCGGATAGTTCAGGTTGCTCGTCCCCATACTCGCATTGAAGGAACTCCACTATAAGTCCGGTATCTTCCGGAGTCCAATTAGGCTCGAAATCCGCAAGATCCGGATGGCATTCGAGGTACAGTCGAGCCGATCTCAGACTGGCTTCAGCATGTTTCAACAGAGACTCGCGCACCTTCTCCAAGTTATCGCGGCCAAAGTGCGGGAACTGTTCGGCGACTACCTCAATGTTGTCATCCAGCGCAATTCCGTAAGAAATCAACTGGCTTGCCCCGTACAGATAAGTGCAGGCATGCTGCAACGCCTCTTTTTCCGCAGACGAACGCTTATCATGCCATCCAAATACGCCCATCCTTGCTCCCCCCTGTCATAAGACTATACCTTTCTTGCTTAGCCATCAAAGCGCGTTTCCCTTCAAACGGCTGTATGGCCTCGGTAGTGCATACAGCTTCTGCGGCGCACGTCCAGCACATATTCTTACACAGTCGGTTGCAGGAATCGCTTAGCCTCAAGTTGAACAAGGACGCAGACGAACGTTAGTGTGGAAAGCAAAGGAGGAAGGGAATGGTTTCTGAAACTCTGGCATTGACATGGTATGACGCGATATTCGATCGCCATTCGACTAGGAACTACGACGGCAGGCCCGTTCCCGACGGCCTGCTTGACGCGCTTGCGCCCCTTCTTTCCGGTTTCGCACCGCTATGTGAAGGGGCCCGCGCTGTTATCGTCGCAGACAGCGCATCTGAAGTTTTCACAGGCCTTGTCGGCCCTGTGGGCAAAATCACAGCTCCCCCCGTCGCGCTGGCGTTCATCGCAGACACCTCCCATCCCCATTATCAAGTGGCCACGGGCTACTTGGGTGAAGGAATCGTCCTTGAGGCTACTTCAATGGGCCTTGCTACCTGCTGGGTCAGCGGGAGTTTTAGGCGCAACGAAGCAGAACGCAGGGTAACCCTTGCAGCATCAGAAAAAGTCATGGCCCTGACGCCACTGGGCTTTCCCGCGTCTAGCGAGACTTTCGGCGCGAAGGCAATAAGGACCGCGGCTTCTGCGCATAAGAGAAAGCCCCTGTCATCGATTGTCAGCGGACTGCCTCAGAAAGACTGGCCACCCGGCTGCGGTGAAGCTCTTGAGGCGGCCAGGCTTGCGCCGTCAGCGCTGAACAGGCAACCATGGCAGTTCAATGTAGGCGAAGAGCGGGTGACGATATCCACGTCCGGACTTGATCCGTTTCCTATCGCCCCGGTCAAGCTGGACTGCGGGATCGCAATGCTCCATTTCGAAATAGCGGCGAAGGCCAACGGTCTCCGCGGAGAATGGAGGATGTCCGATAAAGCGCCCCAGGTGGCAGAGTTCGTTTTCACACACTCCAGTCTGTAGATCCCATACACATACGAGAACCGAGGGTTTTGTGGGAGGTGTTTTGATGGCCTGAAGGCTTCAGCCGGGATGCAC